>JAUMAI010000067.1:0-8848 GCA_032116775.1 Pirellula sp.
AACTAGTAAGCTGTAATATCGATGATTCATGTTCATTTTGTGCGCGGTGCATCATTTATCAGTAATAATCGGAACTTATCTACGGCGAATCTTTTCCGGCACAAATGTTGTGACTGCTAGTAGAAAAATCTAAGCAAGGCCCGCGATCATAAAGAGTAACTTATGGAATGGCTCTTACTTTTAATCATAGTCACTATTCCCATCGGATTAGTTAGCGTGTTTATAGAAACATGGCAATCCTTCTACGGCAGGAAACGCAGTTTTGCTACAGCACTTGCCATTACGTGTATTGTCGTTGCAATGCCTGTTTGTGTAGGGGCGATCTACTTAGAGACGCCACGGCCATCGATGTTTCAGAAAGCGCTTCAATTTGCGGTAACTGCTCTGATGTTATGTGCAGGAATATCAGGAGTCATTGGTTTGTTGTGGGATCGCAGGATTGCCAGAAGTCGATCGGAATTAGAAACTGATAATAGACAAAATAACGATCTTCAAGAAGATCGCAGTGGCTCTTAGTTTATCGCTACTTTCGCTTGGTATAGTATGTTTGTATCAAAATGGATCTCTTCTCCAATTGTTTAGATGTTGTATCGAAATCATCGATGATGATTTGAAGTGAAGGTAGGGAAGGGTAGTATACGGTCAGGTGTAAGCTGTGACGAAAGTACTGCCGAAGAAAGCTTTTTGGTTATTACGAGCTAATCGCCAATTACTACGAAGCACACATTATCCTTCGGTTATTCGGTCTATTCAGAGGAACTTGCTGATAGCTGTCACCATTAAGTACATCTCGTTGATGGGTTTAAGTCAAAATAAAAACCATCGCCTTGATTTATAGACCAGGGCGATGGTTTGGTATTGTGATTCGATTTAGGTCGAGTTCAGATTACTCTTTGATCTCGAAGATCGCTTCAACTTCTACGGCAGAGTTGGTCGGTATTTGCGCGAAGCCCAATGCGCTACGAGCATGATAACCGTCTGTTGTTTTGCCATAGATTTCATGCAGTAGGTCGCTGCAGCCATTTACGACTAAGTGCTGTTCATGGAACTCAAGTGTTGAGTTCACACAGCCGAGCAATTTCAAGACCTTCAAGCCGTTGAGCGTACCATGAAAATTCCATATCGAATTGAGTATTTTTACCGCGCATTCACGGGCTGCTTTTTTGCCTTCTTCTACAGAAACTCCATCGCCTAATTTACCTTTGGTATCGCTAACGTGACCTGAGGTGATAAGAAGGTTGCCGGTTCGAACAACCATAGCTAGGTAGCCAGGTTCCTGTTTGGTGAAGACGATTCCCAACGATTCCGCTTTTTCTTGTGGTGTCATAAGATTGTTTCTCTGAGTTACTTTCTAAGTTATTTTCTGGCGTGAGGCTTTAATTGACCGCTTTTACTTCAAATCCAGCTCGGTAGGTTTTCGTGATTAAACCGTTGGCTGGTGCAGAATTGCTGAACTTGAGTTGAGCCGCATCCCACTGCAATGTCTGGCCTGGTAGGCGGGCCGCAATGTTACCAAGTTGCACGGTCTCTGATAGTGGTCCTGCGTAATCAAATCCGTCAGTGGTTTTAGTGCCAGCGATTACGGCATCAACCCAATCATGCCAGTGGTTTGTGCCTTGTACGGCAGGTTTTTCGTACTTCGCAAGTTTCTCTTGTGGGTATAAGCTTGGCATGCCAACATGTGGCAAGACCATAGTCCCCTCTTCGCCGATAAATAAAGAACCTCCACCTGGCAGTTGGACTCCATCTGGCAATTGCGCCAATTCACGTGGTGGCTTGAGTCCACCATCACGCCAGATAACTTTGATTTCGGAACCAGCAGTGTACTGTGTGCCGGGGAAGTTGAATGTTACCGTCTCAGGTCCTGGCCAGACTTCCTTAGTTGTTCCGCTATTCTCGGCCGAGATAGTCAGAGGAGCCGTGAGCTTGAGAGCACCGAACACAGGGTCGAGGATATGGCAACCGAAATCGCCCAGTGCACCAGAGCCGAAGTCTTGCCAATCGCGCCACTTGAAAGGATGGTAGACGTCGGGTGCAAACGGTCGTTCGGACGCAGCTCCAAGCCAGAGATCCCAGTTCACATTGGCTGGTACTGGCGCCGAGGCGGGGCGATCAGTCCGATTGCAATATTGTCGTCCTTGCACACCTATCCAGGAATGGACCTCGCGAACCTTGCCGATCGCTCCGGCATGAATCAGCTTGACGCCTAATCGATACTCGGCCGCGGAATGAATTTGATTTCCCATTTGGGTTGTTAGGTTCTTCTTCTCGGCCAGCAAACGCATCTGGCGTGCTTCCCACACGGTGTGCGTTAGAGGTTTCTGGCAATAGATGTGTTTTCCCATCTCCATGGCCATCATCGCTGCTGGGGCATGCATATGATCGGGAGTGGAGACAATAACAGCGTCTACCTTATCTCCAAGTTGCTGGAGCATTTCGCGGTAATCGGCAAAATGAGTTGTGCCAGGAAACGCAGCGTCAACCTTATCGAAACGAGTCGTATCGATATCACAGAAGCCAACAAATTTCACCTTCTTGTGCGAACCGACGCTGGAGAGATCCGACCAGCCCATGCCATTGACACCGATACAAGCAACATGCAGTTGCTGGTCAAGATGACTGGCTCGAATGAAAGAAGGGGCGGCGATGGTTGCTGCAGTTGCCAATGACGTTTGGCGGAGAAACTGACGACGTGGCATAAGATTAGTGGACATGGTTCATGATCCTTGGAGGGGAAGCGAAGAGGTAAGTGCTGTTTAGAAGCGGCCGGGCGGGAAAAGAAACACCACTCAGTATAGATGACCGCGAGTCTTGCTTAAAGCTAGGCCCGGACGAACTTCGCTCGCTCCTGAGGTGGGAAGCGTTGCATGGATTGCTGATCTGTCGTACTCGGCTATGTAATTCGCCTTCTAAACCGAGATGAGTGACTACCTTAGCGTAAATTTGGCAGAATCAATTGGAGAATATAACCGGGCAGGGCTTGAATTGAGCCAGAGCTAGGTCGTGATTGCTAGCAGGGGAACTTTTGATTCCGAGATCTTGAATAAGCTTGGGAATTCGTGAGGCCAAAATCCTGTTTGGTGGCCGAGTTGAGCGGCATGCATTCGGCAGGATGTCAGTGTATAATGGGATTTCCGCAGATAGTGAACAGGTATTCCTTTTTTTGGAAGTACTTGTTCATCTCTCCTTTTTCTTGACGATCACTCCGGAGATGACTACCTCGATGGCCCTATCGAAATTTGAGCGCCAGCAACTTTCGCTCAGCGCTATGTTCAAATCAACGTTATTGCTGGGATGTGTTGGTGTCGGTTGTTTGGTAGCTGGAACGCGAACGGAAATGGTTACCGCACAAGAGCCTGCGCCAGCGACCAGCAATGCAACAGCGCGTCCAGCACTAGCACCCAGCAAACTGCCGCTCGATTTCATTGAAGGTGAGCGCATCGTATTCCTGGGTAATTCGCAGGCCGAGCGAATGAATCTGTTTGGCCATTTTGAGACGATGTTACATCTTCAGTTTCCGGATCGCGAATTGGTTGTACGCAACTTTGCTCGCCCTGCAGAAGAAGTTGATGCTCAGCAGAGATCGAGCGATTACACCGCGATCGATGATCCGATGAAAGTTTTTGGAGCAGATACTTATTTCTGTTTCTTTGGTTTCAACGAATCCTACGCTGGTGTTGAGTCGGTTGCGGAGTTCAAAGAACAATACAAGCGATACATGGACGAGATTTCGAAACAGTATCCTCGCGATGCGAGCGGCTCGGCTCCACGATTTGTGCTGGTTTCTCCATTAGCCTTTGAACCGACCGATACCCGTTTCTTGCCGAAGGGTGATGAAGAGAATAAGCGTTTGGCAGCTTATGCCACCGCGGTGGCGGAGGTTGCAAAGGAAAGAAACTTAGCTTTCGTTGATGTGTATAACCCAAGTTTGAAGCTGTTCACCGAAAAGGGAGGACTGCAATACACCATCAATGGTTGCCATCTAAACGAAGAAGGGGACGCAGCAGTAGCTTTGATGATGGCCCAGGCTATGTTTGGTTCCGAGGTTGGAAAAGTTGCCGCTGATAAGAGTAAGTATGAGCGTTTGAGAGCGGCCGTAAACGACAAGAGTTGGGTTCATCTGCAAGACTACCGCATGCTAAATGGCTGGTATGTTTATGGTGGTCGGCGAACTTGGGATAAAGAAACGTTCCCGCGAGAATATGCGAAGATTCGCAATATGGCAGCAGTTAGAGATCAATACTGTTGGGGCATCGCTCAGGGAGCAGCTGTTCCATCTCAACCGATCGATGACAAAACGGGTGACTTGTTTGTACCCGAGACGCGTTTTGGTAATCCGGGCCAAAAGTATTCAGAAGCTGAGCAGTTGCGGTATTTGTCGCCTGAAGAGTTTATTGCTCAAACAACAGTTCCTCCAGGCTTCAAGATCGAACTGTTCGCTGACGAGACGAAGTTCCCAGATATTGCGAAGCCGGTGCAGTTGAACTTCGATAACAAAGGTCGGGCTTGGTTAGCCTGTATGCCCACTTATCCACAATGGAAGCCGGGTGATCCAAGACCTGGAGACAAGTTGGTCATCCTAGAAGATACCGACAACGATGGTAAGGCAGACGTCTCGAAGGTTTTCTACGATAAACTTCACTGTCCAACCGGATTTGAGTTCTGGAATGGCGGAGTCTTGGTGATCGACCAACCTCGCATGTTATTCCTGAAGGATACCGATGGCGATGATAAGGCGGATCAGGTGATCCAGTTGATGGATGGTTGGGCGTCCGACGATACGCATCATACCTGCGGCGCTTTCGAGTGGAGCAACAGCGGGATGTTGCACATGTTGGAGGGGATTGCGACTAGCACAACTCTCGAGACACCTTGGGGACCACATCGCAGTAAAGGTGATGGGGGTGCCTACGTGATGGATCCACGCACTCTAAAGATTCGACAATTTGCGTTGCCTGGTCAGTACAACATGTGGTGCTATGTCTTCAATGAATGGGGACAAGGAATTGTCGGTGATGGTACGACAGCGAACCACGCTTGGGATACTCCATTATCTGGTGCTCGATTCGGCGGACGAACTGGATTGAACTTTGTGTTTAACAACGAAGGTATGCGACCAGCTTTGGGCTGCGAGTTCCTCGTAAGCCGTCAATTTCCTGATGACGTGCAAGGGCAGTTTACTTATGCCTGTGTGATCAACATGAATGGCATGCCACGGTTTGTGATCAACGACAACGGTGGTGGCTATGCAGGGGCACGCATGAAGAATGCGGATGGTTCGCCAGACGACTTGATTCGTTCGGCCGATAAACATTTTCGTCCTGCCGATCCACAGATTGGTCCGGATGGTGCACTATGGTTTGGCGACTGGGCCAACGCCCTGGTTGGACATATGCAGTACAGCCAACGCGATCCGAATCGTGACCATGTTCGTGGGCGTTTATATCGCTTAGTTCACGCTGACCGTCCTCTGGTCAAGCCAGTAACGCAATATGGTAAGTCGATTCCAGGGTTGCTGGATCAGTTGTCTGAGTACGAATGGCGAACACGATATCGTGCACGTCGTGAGTTGCGAGATCGTCCCACGGAAGAAGTGCTGCCAGCGACCAATGCATGGCTTGCTAAATTAGATCCACAGTCGAAAGACTACGATCGTTTGCGATGCGAGGCTTTGTGGATTCAGCATTCGCACCATAGTTTAGATGTGAAATTGCTGGGAGATGTCTTGACCTCCAGTAAAGCCCCTGAGGCTAGAGCTGCCGCTGCTCGCATCGTTGCGGATGCTCGAGAAGAGTTAGCTGACGCTGAAGCAATGCTTGTCGCGGCAGCGAAGGATAGTCATCCACGTGTGCAGACGGAAGCGGCTCGAGGTTTGAGCTTTTTCGCAACCAAACCTGCCATGCAGGCGTTATTTGCTATGACTCAAGCAGAGCCAGATTACTGGCGCGATTACACCGTACTTCACTCTCTCGGTCCAAACCAAGAAGTCTGGATTGGTGATTTCGTTGCTGGAAATATCGAAGGAGCTGGTGAGAGAGCAACGCAAATGGTCAATCAACTTATGGCATCATCGAAGACCGGTGCAGCCGCTTTACCTCACTTGCAGGTGCTCTTGGCTCAGCAGCCAAAGCCGGCTGAAGAGAGGAACAAGGCGATGACCGCTCTGACGGAATTGCCGGGTGATGTCAATCGAGGTAGGGCTGTCTTTGTACGTAACTGTACCGCTTGTCATAAGGTTGGAAATGGCGATGGGCGTGAATTTGGTCCTAACTTGGCTGGTGTTGCGAAACGCATGACCAAGGTGAAAATTATTGAAAGCATTGTTGATCCGAATGCCGAGGTCGCAGAGAAATATCGTTCGACGGCGATCATGACCGACGATGGGTCGATTGTGACCGGTTTGTTGGTTGGAGAAACCGATGATGCGGTTGAGATTTTCGATGGTAAGGAAACTCGTAAGATTGACAAGGATGAAATTGAAGAGCGAAAAGTGCAACAGCAGAGCAGTATGCCCGAAGGGGCTGCCGGCACTGTTGCACCTTCGGAGTTTGTCGATTTGATTGAATACCTTTCGGCTCAAACTCAAGATGTGAAGCCCTAATCGCTTTTCGGTAGCAGTCGAATTAAGTAGCTCCGCATATCCGACGGATGGCGGGGCTACTTTGCTATGTAAGAAGTTCTGCGAGTGTTTTTAGTAAGTGTTATTTAGCGAATAGCGCATTTCACAGGCGATATTCCTATTTGCTGAGCGGGCTAGAGTGCCCGTTGATTCGGCGACCTGTAAGAATGTTAGGTCGTAAGTATTCCCACCATTAGATTCTTTCCCTCTTCGATTCGCGGCGGTGACTATGTTTAGTGCCAATGGATTTCGCGCGCAATATAGCTTTTGGGGCAAACTGTCGATTCTTACCTGCATTGTCATCGGCGGGTTACTCGGATCGAGCGAAGCTGATGAGCCCAAGCAAGAGGGCAAGCTATTTCGAAAAGAGAACTTGGTGGCTTGGTGCATTGTTCCTTTCGATCGTGGCAAGCGTTCGCCTGAGGAGCGGGCAGCCATGCTCGGCAAAATCGGGATTAAACGGTTGGCCTATGATTACCGCGCCGAACATATTCCAACCTTTCAACGCGAAATCGACGCTCTAAAGAAGCACGATATCGAGTTAACGGCTTGGTGGTTTCCTGGTGGTTTGAATGATGAAGCGAAGCTCATATTAGATGTGTTGGAGAAAAATAATCTCAAGACACAGCTTTGGGTGACCGGGGGTGGTGTAACTCCGAAGAATGAGAGTGAGCAACAGCAGCAAGTGATCGCAGAGGCGAACCGAATTCGACCGATTGCTGAAGCTGCCGCCAAAATTGGATGTACGGTTGGTCTTTACAATCACGGCGGTTGGTTTGGAGAGCCTGAGAACCAGATCGCGATTATAGAATACTTGAAGATGCCTAATGTCGGTATCGTTTATAACCTTCATCATGGGCATCCTCATTTGGATCGCCTGCCTGAATTGTTAGCCAAGATGAAGCCCTATTTAATTGCACTGAATCTTAATGGTATGGATACCAACGGAGATCAAATCGGGAAGAAGATTTTGCCGATTGGCGAAGGAGGTCGCGATAGCGAGTGGTTTGAGATCATTAGCGAAAGTGGTTATACCGGGCCGATTGGTATTCTCAATCATACCGACGAAGATGCGGAAGAGAGATTGTTGGATAATCTCGATGGGTTGCAATGGTTGGTAACTGGCAAGCCAGGTGCTAAGCCGAAATATCGATCGTATCGCATGCCGCCAGTACCAGCGTTAGGTGGCGGTATATTGCAACTTGATGAGAAGCGGTTTCGTCAGGGACCGTTGACTGCTGAAACGGTCGCGCGTGTCGACGACGCAGCGAATTTTAACATTCTACTCGCTTCCGATACAAAGCAGAACAGTGAGCATTGGGAGTTGTTTACCCGAGCCGGTAGTGGGGAGTTGGCTGTCTATTTGCCTGGACGCAATCCCGATCACGTGGTGGCCAATCGATTGGTTACGGACGGCAAGGTTCATCATTTTGCGATGCAGTATGAACCTAATCGCGTTCGCTTGTTGGTTGATGGTGAGTTGGTGGCGGATCAAGCGATCGAGCGTAAAGGGGATCGCCGTGCAGAGGATAGTCGCCCGGAAGGTTTTGCCTTGGGCCGTTTGGTTGAGGGTGGGTTGCAATGTGTGGGCCGAATCGATTGGGTCCGAATTCGATCGGGTATTCGTGATGTTGCGCCGGCTGCGGCTAAAGTTGCTGGTGCTGATGAGCATACGTTAGCAGTGTGGTTTTTTAATGAACAAGGACAACCGATTGCGCCTTCGAACGCGGCAGTGAGTATGCCGCCACCAGGCGAGCCATCTAGCAATAAGGCCGCAGTGGCGAAGCTCGAGTATGATCCGAAACTAGCTGCGAGTTTGCTTGAGGAAGCGCAACAGCATGGCGATGCGCAGCGAGGCATCATGGTTTTTGCTGACGCAAAGTCAGCCTGTTTGTCCTGTCATCAGATCGGAGCAAGTGGTGGAAAGGTTGGTCCTGCACTGGGAGAGATTGGCAAGCAGCGAGAAGCGGTGAAGATTTTAGAGTCGCTTTTATGGCCCAATCGCGAGGTGGAAGCAGCGTATCAATCATGGCAAGTACTTACGTCCGATGGAGAAGTCGTTCGAGGTTACAAGGTGAGCGAGACTCCGGAAGTATTGGTGATTCGCGATCCTTCCTTAGGGAGCGAGCGAGAGTTTGCGGTCAAGGATATCGAAGAGATCAGTCCGGCTGGTTCATTGATGCCCGAGGGCTTGGTTGCTGGTATGGGTCGGCAGCAACAATTGGATTT
>JAUMAI010000068.1:0-2895 GCA_032116775.1 Pirellula sp.
TCATTATTTGTTTTTTTTTTCCTTTTGGCAGTTTCTAATTATGACAGTGGGTCTCATATTTATTTGTTTTGGCAGAAGAGCCCGGTGGAATTAATTACGATTGGCAGTCGGCCGGCCCTCCGGGGGCATCCGAGTACTTTTTTTGGAGTTTTTGCAACACCTCAGTTTGTACAGGCACTCTTTACTGTGTACTTATTGCACGAACTCAAGGTCCCGGGGCCTTTTAAGGAAAAGACCAGGCCAAAAACAAACACCAGTTTTCAAATCCCTGGCAAGCAGAATGCAGTGAGGGCGACGTCAGCGGGCATGAGATGCGATCGGGGCATTGCCGATAACAATCTGTTCGGCACGCTGCTGCACCGTTGGCAGTGGTCCAAATCGCTGACGAAATAAGTCGATGTTTTTTCCTAGAGCATCAACGAATTGCGGCATGACTGCATGTGGCAGAACAACTCTGGCTACCACTTGAAATGGCCGACCGAGATTCTGCACAAAATCGATCACGAATTCATTTGGGCCAGTCATCACAATCGCGCCGGTGCTGAACACACCGCGATGAATATGGTCAGGCACTCGAGCGCGAACGGCTGGCTGACGATCATTGGGATCGGGACGATCATCCGGTGACAGAGGTTGGTTCATTCCTAATCCGATTGTCTTGAGTTCATTAAATGGAAGCTGCGGGACAGACATAACCTGAGTAGTGTAAATGATGTCAGAGCATGTGGCGATGGCAACTATGGGAGGTACCAACCGCCTCACCCAAATGCTTTTTGTGGAGCAGCCTTAAGAGTGTGCGTCCGATGTGCTAAACCAGCTTTGCTCTGGCTAATGGGCTTCTTTCGAAGCCTCGGAAATCCCCCTCGCGTCTGAGCCCCGCGGGCTGGACAAACCTCTTCAACACAGGTCAATACCTCGCTTTTTACCTGAAATCCTCAACGATTTTGAACCCTTGATAGTCCATAGACGCCTCGGGAATTCATCAGGAGCTGGCAGCGGTTTCCTGCTGGAGTAACGTCGATGCTCTATTTGAACGGCTGGCAGCAATACTGCCTAAATTGTGTTGAACTAAAACAGCCGCAATCCTCAACGAACAATATTAGTGGTACGATAGAGCGTTTTCACGACAGCTAGGCGGACAGCTTCAGATATTAGTCATCCTCAAGGTTTCATTTTCGGACTTTCCCCTATGAAATATGATCATTTGCATCTGTGGCGCAGAATCGCTTTGGTTGTAGGTCTTACCTGTGCTTGGGGTGCTAGCTCGGCACTTGGGCAAGACAGCCCCAAAAACGAAACCTCAAGTTCCGACTCGGATGTCGTCGTGGTTTCTCCTGAAGTCGCTCAATGGCTCAAGGAAATCTACGTGTGGGACGGGCACAATGACTTGCCTTGGGCCTTGCGTGATAAGGGCAAGACCGTTGGGGATGTCAATTTTCGAGAGCCTCAGGGGGAATACCACACCGACATTCCGCGATTGCGAGCTGGCTCAGTAGGTGCTCAGTTTTGGTCGGTCTATGTTCCAGCTAGTACGCGCAAGGATGGTCGCGCGTTTCAAATGACGATGGAACAAATACAAATCGTCAAAGACTTAGTCGCGAAGTATCCCGATGTTTTCGCATTTTGCGGTTCAAGCGAAGAAGTACTAGAAGCTCGTAAGGCGGGAAAGATTGCATCTTTAGTCGGCATGGAAGGTGGACACTCAATTGAAAACTCCATTGATAAGCTGAGAAAACTTTATAACCTCGGGGCTCGGTACATGACGTTAACGCACAGCGACACCCTGGATTGGGCTGACGCTGCAACGGACGACTCCCAGCACCAGGGACTCAATCCGTTTGGAGTCGAAGTAGTGCGTGAGATGAATCGCTTAGGCATGCTGGTAGATATTTCCCATGTCAGTATCGAAACGATGCTTGATGCGATGGAAGTCAGCGAAGCCCCCATCATTTTCTCGCATTCTTCGGCCAGAGCTGTTGCCGAACATCCTCGCAATGTCCCAGATTCAGTCCTAGCCAAACTGCCAGAAGATGGTGGCGTGGTGATGGTCAACTTTTTCTCTGGCTTTGTAGTGCCAGAGTCTGCCTTGATCATGCGCAACATGTTTGCAGAAAATAGACGACTAGAGGAATTGTTTGGTAAAGAACCAGATCGCTTAAAGCAAGAACAGTTGCGTTGGCGAACGGCTCATCCGATGAAGCCAGGCAATGTCCACGATGTGGCGAAACATATCATGCACATCATCCAAGTCGCCGGTATCGACCATGTTGGAATAGGCTCTGATTATGACGGTATCGATATGGTTCCCAAGCAGATTGAAGATGTTTCAAAGTATCCGGTCTTGATTCAAGCTCTCGTTGATCGTGGGCTTACCAAAGAGGATATCGAGAAACTCTGCTACGGCAACATTCTGCGAGTGATACAACGCGCCGAGCAGGTTGCCTCCAGACTTAAGCACCAAACCAATTAATGGTTCCGCAAGTCCGACGACTGCAAGCCGTGGCGCACCAACGAGCATGCGGCTGAAGATGGAACACACCTTCCCGACGGTGAAGTTGGCAGCTTAGCTGTTAAATCATTAACGCCGTTGGGTACTTCATTGGTCCTGATCAACTCCAGCAACCAACTGCTGTTTGTTATCAGGCGGATATCTCTCGAAGGTCCGCCAGCGACCGCGGCCAATGCAACCATTTCGTGAGGCCTTCGTGCAGCACGCTCTAGGTACCAAATATACAAGTGTAAAAAAATACACTTTCTTTATTGACACTTCTGAATCCCAAGCTACAATCACCGCTGTAGCCCAGGAGAAAGCATTCACACGTATACTATATTCATGTGAATACGTTCTTTAGTGCATATCCTACAAAATCACGAGCGGCGGCCGATCTCAAATGC
>JAUMAI010000069.1:0-2160 GCA_032116775.1 Pirellula sp.
TTTTGCGGAGCAAAAATCGCCAGGGGGAGAGGGGGAATCAACGCCGCTTTGCAATCAGGCTTTGCGTTGCGCTGAGCCCCTCACCCCGACCCTCTCCCCAATGAGCTCTCTGCTGCGCTACGATCTCATTGGGGCAAGGGAGATAAGAAAGTATTCCCACGCTCTCGTGTTCTCTGAAAAAGTCGCTTCGCGCTACATTTCGCTCCCATCGGCACTAATGATTCGCGAGAGTCGCAGCTGGGGAATTACTTATTCGAGATATTGCATGCGTCGTTGATATTCGGCGATGTCTATACGTCCCAGCAGGAAGTCGTGACTGATGATATATCTTCCAATACGATTACGATCTTCCTGAAAGTGATCCTCGCGAAAGGCAACGCGATCGAGACGATAGTTGTCATTCAAGTCAGCAAGTTTGGCTGCGGTCGCTAGTGGATTCGCAGCAATTCGAATGACGTAGTCGCAGTAAGAGTCCGACTCATTTCGCGTGAGCAATTCAACGGCTGCAATAACCTTATCGGATAATCCAGCCTCTCTCAGATCCAATACGCTCCAGGATGTATCTTCGATTAGGTCGTGAAGGACTGCAACTTGTCTTCGTTCGGGTTCATTTACGGCTAACATGACTCGCAGCAGGTGATGGATATAAGGCAGTCCTTGTTTATCAACCTGATCGCGATGCGCGTCGATGGCGATGGCAATGGCTCGCTCTTCATGATTGAGGATTTGACGGTACCAACTAGGAGTTCGTAGGTTCGTAGACAATAGGATGGCCCTTCATTCAAAATCTGTCGCAGATACCGATCCATCGATTTTAGAGTAAGAACAGATGGAACAGGTGCTTTCTTCAATGGACCGTTACATTGATTATCAGGTCTGGAGGTGGAATGAATTGTGTATCTTGTTCTGGATCTGCTCGGTAAATCTTGTTTCGGGCTATAACAGAAAAGCACGAGCCAGCTGAGCATGACTCGTGCTTTGAACTCGGTACAAGAAAAGTATTTCCAGTAATTTCAGCTTGGTTTATTTGAATGCTTGTCGTCAATCTCTATTTCGTTTGAAGAAACTTGATACAGACAGGCATACCAACTTCGATGCTTTCCCCGGTGTGTTGCAGTTTTCCAGTCGAACGGTCCACGCGAAATGAGTGTATCGAGTCACTGTCTTGATTTTCCGCCAATAGGAATTGGCCTGTTGGGTCAAAGCGGAAGTTGCGAGGGATTTTACCGCGAGTCGATTCGTGACCAAGTGGAATTAACTTGCCATTATCCCGATCCACTTTAAAAATCGCGATACTGTTGTGGCCTCTATTGGAAACATAAGCAAAATTACCATCTGGGCTAAAAAGAGCTTCCGCTGTGCTATTGCCGGGTTCTTTGTAATCAGCTGGTAGGGTGCTTTGTAAATCTTTAGCGGTGAAGACTCCTTTGTTTGAGTCCCAAGTAGCTAATGAAACTGTTGAGGTCATTTCATTATTGATGATGGCCCACTTGCCATCAGCTGAAAAGTCGAGATGTCGCGGGCCACTACCAGCTGGTTGTTGTAGAAATGGTGTAGGGGCCGCGATCAGCTTGGATTGAGACTTGTCAAATTGATAGACCAGGACTTTGTCGATTCCAAGATCGGCAGCACAAATCCATTTGCCTGATCGGTCGAATAAGATGCTGTGAGCGTGCGGCCCTTGTTGTCGTTGCTGGTTAACACTTGAACCTTGATGTTGAACGACGGAAGAAGCTGGCTTTAGTGAGCCATCATCGGCGATAGGTAAAGCTGCCAACGATCCATTACCGTAATTGGCAACAAATGCCGTTTTACCGTCTGGATCTGTGGATACATAGCATGGTACATCTCCTTCGGCGGATTGCGAGTTCAGTTTAACAAGAGTACCGTCGGCCTCGATTTTAAAAGCGACGACTTTCGCATCATCACTTCCTTGACCTCGCACTGTTTCTGTGACCGCGTAGAGATACTTACCAGAAGGATGTATGGTTAGAAATGATGGATTAGGTATTTTCGCTACCAATTTGGGAGCGGCCATTTTACCACTGCTGATATCGAGTTCAGAGCGATAGATTCCTTCGCTGGTACGATTGGTGTAGGTACCAACATAAAATGGAATTGATTTCGGCTGCTGGCCAAATGCAGGTGTTAGGCAAGGGA
>JAUMAI010000070.1:0-3913 GCA_032116775.1 Pirellula sp.
ACCAAGAGATCCGATGGAGATCTAGTTTGAGCTCTAGCTGTAGCAAACCTAGCCTATCGGCGTACGGGTTAAACGAGGCTACGGGCAAACGAGAGGCTACGGCTCAAACAAGAGCAGGCTAGTTGCATAAGAAGTGGCAAATATCACCATCTTGCATAATGTAACCTTTACCTTCGACACGCAGTTTACCTGCGGCGCGAATCTCTTTTTCGCTGCGATGGGTTTCTAGATCAGCCAACGAATAGACTTCGGCGCGGATAAATCCTTTTTCAAAATCCGAATGTATAACACCCGCAGCTTGCGGTGCAGTGGCACCCACTTGCACGGTCCAAGCGCGAACTTCCTTTTCGCCTGCGGTGAAATAACTTTGCAGCCCCAATGTCTTGTAGGCTTGTCGAGCCAGCACCGAAAGGGCTGGCTCTTTGAGCCCGACCGAGTGCAACATTTCGGTTCGGTCCGGTTCATCTAATTCTGCAATCTCTGCTTCCAGTTTTGCACATACAGGTACGACCGAAGCACCGACTCTTTCTGCATAGGCCCGAACTTTCTGAACCAATTCCCCCTTACCGTCCAAATCATCCTCGGCAACGTTGGCGACAAAAAGAATCGGCTTGCGAGTCATCAGACCAAAACTGTTGATGGCTTCAGCTTCTGCTTCCGGAAGTTCCATAGTTCGCAGTGGTAGATCTTTGGCTAAGTGCGCCATGCATTTCTCGATCGCAGCCAATCGCAGCTTACCTTCGCGTTCTCCGGCACGTGCTGATTTTTGTGCCTTAGGTATAGCACCTTCCAAGACCTGGATGTCGGCCAACATCAATTCCGTTTCTATGGTTTCAATGTCATCCATGGGATTCACGCTACCGGCGACATGAATCACGTCAGGATCAATAAAGCAACGCACAACCTGAATGATCGCATCCACTTCGCGAATGTGGCTCAAGAACTTATTACCTAAGCCTTGCCCTTCGCTTGCTCCCTTCACGATACCAGCGATATCGACCAGTTTTAACGCAGCTGGAATAATTCGCTGGGGCACAATAAGGGAAGCAATGCGATGCAAGCGATCATCGGGAACACTCACGATGCCCTCATTAGGCTCGATCGTGCAAAAGGGATAGTTAGCTGCTTGGGCAGATTTCGAAGCAGTTAGGGCATTAAACAAAGTGCTTTTGCCAACATTTGGGAGTCCAACAATACCTGCTTCCATCGCTTTTCTGTCTCTCTAGTGTTAGTGATTTGACGTTAGCAGTGTCGCCTCTAAACCCCTTTTCATCAAGGGTCCACCCCCCTGAATGTAAATCGAATATCAACACTGCGTTTCCGTGATTCCTTAGGGTATCGATGATCGCGAAGGAGTTGCTGGCGAAAGGGGCACAGCGTTCAGTATCTCGCGCTCGGGCCAAATCCCTGCGAGGCTCTTAAGACCCCCGCTTAGCCCCTTCAACGATCGCCAAAACTCCCGGATGTTTGACCTTGCGCTCTAAGGAAATCGCGTAAAAGTTCTCCCGAACCCCAGCGACTCGCCCTAAGACCGTCAAACCATATAACTCCTTGAGGTCACGAACCACAACTCCAGGGACCGCCATCAGCCCATCTCCCAACCGCCCAGCCACTTCCAACATCGCGCTGTCGGCGAATTCACCCCGCACCGTAACCCGAATACCGCGCTCGCCCAACCACTTGTCTAATTGACGATGCAGCAAGGTATCGTCCGTGGGAAACAGGAAGGGGGCCTGGCTCAATGAGTAGGGGAAATCACCCCCATATTTTTCAGCCAACGACTTCGTCCCCACAATATGCACCTCGGATTCCCACAGCAGATGGCTGTATGCCCGGACACCTAAGGCTGGATCCAAAGGCCGATCCGTCAGAACGACATCAAGTTTATGCACCGACAAATCAGCGATCAGGCGATTCATCTCGCCTTCATGACAGACTAGCTTGCCCGCTCCCTCCCCCTCCATCGCTGGCTTGAGGAGCTTATACGCAACTGTTTTGGCCATATCGTCTCGCAGACCCACACGGAGCTCTTTCGGGCGACCATGCGAACTTCCCTTAACAACGTCAACTAACTCCTCCCCCAGGTTGAAGATATCCTTGGCATACCGCTCCACTAACTCCCCGGAAGCAGTAAGGGCCAATCCTCTTCCCTTCTTCTCGAAGAGCTTCACCCCCAGTTGCCGCTCTAATTCGCGAATCTGAATACTAAGTGTCGCCGTGGAAAGATGGAGTTCCTGACTGGCCGCAGCCAAGCTTCCCGCCCGAGCTGCCGTGTGAAAATAGAACAAATGGTGGTAATTCAGCCACATCTTTACCCCCTTTTACCCAACCAAACCATTGTTAGATTTATTCAAACTAATATAGCCTGATTATTTAACAATTCATGAGAACTCTCAGCGTAGATTGGAAAAGATGTCCGCTTTTTCTTTCAGACGAAGGGTTTTGACATGATGCAGTTAGCGGTCCACTCCGATCGTAGAATCATTTCTGATAGTCACCTGGAAGTCCTCCATACGCGACTCGACTTCGCGTTAGCCCGCTTTGAAGACCAGTTGGGTCGCATCGCTGTTTATTTAAGCGACGTGAACGCGGACAAAGGTGGAATCGACAAACAGTGTAAGGTGATTGTCCCACTGCGGGGTGGCAAGTCCATTGTTATGGAGGATAGGGATAGCAACTGGTTGGCCTTATTCGACCGCGTTGCCGAGCGTCTTGGTTATAACGTTTCGAAACAGATTGCTCGCCGACGCTCCCATTAAAGCGTTCTCTGTTTCTCTCGAAGTGGAAGTTTCTTAGTAATCGCCACGGCAGTTGGTACAACCAACTGCCGCTTTTTTTTGCATAACAATAATAACCTGCCGCTGCTCCGAGACGATCCTCGACAACAATCCTCGACAACAATCCTGGAGATCAACGATTTAGATAAGCACGGTCGCGTACATGACTTTCAGCGATCTCTCTGGCTATCTTGCCATCTCGGTATAACAAGCGAATCGATTCGTCGAAACTGACCATGCCATCTTCACGCCCGGTCAGCAAGTAATTGTCGATGCTCTCCAATTTATTATTTCGAATCGCGCTGGCGATCGGATTTGTATTCCAAAGCACTTCGAGCGCCAGATGTCGCTTTTCACCCTCAACTTGATCCGGCAGTAATCTTTGACTGACAATTGCCCGTAAACTCAACGCGAATTGATTTCGCATATCTCGCTGTGTCTCCAGCGAAAAGAAATCAGCGTAACGACTGATAGCCCCCTTGGCGTCTCGCGTATGCATAGTCGCCAACACGAGATGCCCCGTCTCGGCCGCGCTTAATGCCATTTGCGCGGTCTCAGTATCGCGTATTTCGCCCACGACAATAACATCCGGATCTTGTCTCAAACCACTCCGCAATCCCTCAGCAAAAGAACTAACATCAATCCCGACCTCGCGCTGCGAAACCATCGAGCGACTTTTCTTGGGGATGCGATACTCGATTGGTTCCTCAATCGTGATGATGCGATAACCCCCTGATTCATTGAGTAAGTTGGTCAGCATCGCCAGCGTCGTCGATTTACCGGCGCCTGTCGCTCCAGTTACAATCACCAATCCATCTTGCTGGAAGACAAGCTTGGAAGCCAATGCCGCAGGAAACTCCGCCCACTGCCAGGAAGGCACCTCGGCAGGGATCACGCGAAATGCGGCGGAAAGACTCCCATCAGCATAGTAAAGATTGGCTCTTAACCTCCTGCTTCTCCCATCCACAGGAACTTCGTAGGAAAAATCGCAACTTCGCTGCTGCGCTAAGAGAGTTTTTTTCTGCTCTGGACAGATAGCTAATAACTGCGGTGCCAGACTATCATCTGCCAAGACCGCTTCGTCGATATCCAGCAGCAATCCATGGAGTCGCATGGTGGGACGGTAACCCGCAATC
>JAUMAI010000071.1:0-6261 GCA_032116775.1 Pirellula sp.
TTCTACTTGGTCGGAATCATCTGGAACAACCAATGATTTTCCATCTTGCAAGAACCGAATCGCCGTACGAGCTTCGGTGCTTTTAATGATGACGATGGGGGAAATCGCAAAAGGAGTACTTTTGATTTTCTGAACTAGCTGAAAGGCCGTAGTGTCGGCCAATAGCGCATCAAAGACAGCCACAGATGGCAATTCGACGTTTAGCATCGAAAGCAATTGCTCTCCACTGCCAAACCCGCGGACATCGACTCCCGCACTTGAGATCAGTTCACGGATCTTTTGTAAAGCGGCAGAACCTTGGCTCTGAATTAATACGTCGATATTCTTCTTTTCCACAGAACTCATCACTTTACCTTCCTAGTTGTCGGCACAAATGTCATCCAAGAGGCCACTATGGTTGATTTCGCTTCAAACGTCACTAGACAAGAGCAGAGTCGCTCATTGTTCTGCACAATAATGCAACGTTCTATGCAACCTAACAACTCCAATAGCCGAGAACATTTCGTTGTTTTTACACACAAATCGCTAATAAGCAATCGCTAACAATCACAGACATGCGCTTATGCGCACTTCAGCAACCCATAAAGTCATTTTCAATCAGACGAAGCGTGCCTAGACGCCCACCTTAACAACCTTTGCGCACATCACTGCCAAAGCCTGCAATGCGAGATAAAGGAGCTTCAAATTCTAAGTGGTGAGTTATCATTCCTTAGATAGCTGTTTGGATCTTGTCAGATCTCCGAGAGCCAAACTGCCTAGTCGTTCCCAATCGTTAATGTCACCTGGCTCACTTACTCGGAAGTGGGTTGCGAGTGATTTTGAAAGGGAACAACTTGCTCAACTCTGTGGAAAGTTTGGGTTGTTCCTCAAGAAGTAACTGAGTTGAAGCAAGAATCCGCCACAGAGTGCTGCAGTGATTTTTCACTGCAGCACTTTTTTGTTGACGCCTTACCGATCCCTCTAATATCTGCAGCCCACATCGCATTAACTCAGCCGAATGCTCGGAGCAGCTTTTCTCCGTCCCGTAGCAGTGTGCGAGTGTGTGTGCGTCCCCGAATACGACAGATTCCGATAGGGGCCCCTCATCGCATGGGTGATTTGCTTAGCCGACATCAGCAGCAGATCGATTCGTAGTCGATGCACCTTCTCTGTCGGATTCCATCAACCATCTGATTTCGTCTCGCAACCATATAAGTAAACTGCGAGCGGCAAGGATTCGCTGCATCCCTTAATATCGCCTCTCGTATCCGCACAAGGGAAATCATCCCCCGCAGACGACTGTTATAACGATCTTCCCTCGGAGTTCCGCCGATGCAAAACGCCATAAAACCTCAGAATATTGGCGAACAAATGGCGATCGTGTAGCTCGCTTCGCCGCGTCAACCTCGTGAGCATAGGGTATGGTTTAACCGGAGCAGCGGAACCTGAAATGGCTCGTCTGCATCTATGGGCATTAAAAGAGAACAGTACGGTTCGCGCCGAAGTGAAAATGAAGGGGCTTTTGAGCACCTGAAAGCAGTCCTCAGCGGATGCATACCTGCTCTTTATCGCGGGATTTCGGAAAAGCAATCATAAAAACCAAACGCGCAAAGCAATGCGCATTTGCGCAATTTAATACAAAACTCATTTACAACCCACGTAGGAACTGTAGGGTTGTAAACGTAAGGACTTGATTGACTACCTAAAACAGCCAGTCATCTACAGTAAAGGATTTCACGGTGGATACCTGCGAACAGGCTCCGACTGAGCAACATTTCGTTCTGCTTTACGATACCTTAAAGAGAGTAGCTAAGAAGCGACTTCGAAACGGCATCTTTCGCTCCCACCTTCAAGCGACGCTTATCATTCATGAGGCGTACATCAAGCTATTGGGAGGACGCCAACGCCATAATCAACCCGTTAGCAGATCACAATTTCTAACTTTGTTTGATAAGGTCGTTCACCAAATTGTAATCGACCATTCTCGACGCCAGCGCAGCGTTAAACGTGGTGGAAATTACAAGCAGGTTGCCATGCAAGAGAGCAGCATCTCAACGACATGTGAACCTTCTTATTACGCCTTAGATGAGGCGCTATACTACTTGGAAACCAATCATCCTGAATGCGCAATGATCGTACGATATCGCTACCTTTCGGACATGTCGTTTGCTGATATTGCTAAGGCAATGAAAAAAACGGAAAGCTGGGTAACTAAAGAGTGGGCGTTTGCCAGGGCTTGGCTGGTGAAAAGCCTCAGAAAATAGTCGACTAGCTCCATAGTATTAAACTGAACACACCATCTCTCTCTCGATTGATGTGGCTATTTCTTAAGAGTAATCCGTTTATGTCTACGCGCTCAGTGTTTATCGATCTTATTGAAACCGCGAAAGATGGTCGCGAAGAAAAACTTAACTCATTAATCCGCGACAACCCTGAACTTGAGAAATCCCTTCGGGACCTACTGCAAATCCATCAGTTGCTTGAGCCAACTACGGAAGTGAGCCCCACGTTTACCGAACCGATTCAGGAATATAGCGTTGCCGACACAGCATTGCCCATTATCAACCAGAAATATCAACCTATTCAACGGATCGGAAATGGGAGTTCCGGAGAAGTCTGGAAAGCTCTAGCTTCTACATCAGACAACGCGAAGATAGTAGCGGTCAAATTACTGCTAACGGATTACAACACCCCTGAGTGCCATCAACGTTTTGATCTAGAAGTGCAAACATTGAAAAAAATGGAGCACCCAGGTATTGCGCATCATATTGATCATGGTGTCACAGAGAACGGCACCCCGTTTCTTGTGACAGAGTATGTTGGAGGCCTGAGTTTCATAGAACACTGCAATGTAAATCATCTCCATTTACTGCAGCGACTTTCGTTATTCAGCCTGATTTGCAACTCCGTATCATATGCCCATAGCCGAAGAATCGTGCATCGCGATCTAAAGCCGAGCAACATACTCGTCTCGCCCTTAGGGGATGCTGTTTATCCGAGACTTATTGATTTTGGAATTGCCAAGGATCTCTCTCGCAAGCATTTTGAGGTAGAACGACCGCTTACTACCATCGGAACATTGGTTGGCACGCTCGACTACCTATCCCCTGAACAAGCTCATCTCGGCAGAAAACAGGTTGATCATCGCTCTGATATATTCTCCTTGGGCATACTCCTGTTCGAAAGTATTACAGGAACGACACCTCTCGCCCTAACTGCCCCTAATGACTCCAGCCCCCTGGACCTACTTCAACTTATCTGCGATGCCCCCCCACCGTTACCGAGCGAGGTATTAAAAGAGCTTCCTAATCTCGCTGAAATAGCCCAACTGCAACTCGCCAGTTCGCCCCTTTTCCTTTCTTTAGTGCGCGAGTTCCTTGACCCGATTGTAGCCAAGGCAACCGCTAAAGATCCCGAAGTTCGCTACCAAACCACTGAGGAACTGGCAAATTCGGTTGACGCGGCCATACAGAAGATGTCAACCTTTATTACTACAGCCGAGCCTAGGCGCCGCCCAAAAGATTCCAAGTTATTTAGCCGCAATGCGCTACTCATTCCGGTTCTTTTGGGCGTTATCTATTTCATCTGGAATCCTATTGTCAGCCACTGGAGAAATGGCAACGATTTATTACCGGAAAGCGTCTCGTCTACCTCGGCACTTGCCTCGACCGATCCGAGCCAGCTCGATAACTCAGGCCTTGTAATCGATCGGCTAAACCGTGAGCTGATTCGAATTGATGCATTAGCTAACGAACCAAATGTCGACCAAAGACATTTGCATGAGCAACTGAATAATTTATCCCAGGCATTGGAAGAGTTCTCTTCAACCACTTCTGGGAATGGAGTTGAAAAGCTAATTGCGCACCAAGCTCTTAGACGCGGCAAACTATGGCAAAGGTTGGGAGACTACAAAAGCGCTTATCCGCAATTCGAACTTGCTTCTGAGCGCTTTCGAAGTCTTTATCAGCGCCAGTTCAGTGGTATAGGATTCGCGACGGATTACTGCGAAGCCACACTAGCACTTGCGAAACTGAAAACGCTTATCGCTACTCCTAAAGAAGCCGAGACGCTCCTCAGCGAAAGTTCACGTACATACTCCCGATGGATGAAGGACAAACCAAACGAAAAGGGATTACAGCGACTCAAGCTTCGCAACGATTTGGCATTGGCTGAGATTTTGAGGAATGATAATAGTAAACGCATCACCACCGACATGCTTAAAGATTTGCAGGCACTTGCCCTGCAAATGGAGCCGATTGAGCTCGATCACGATTTACGCAAAAGTCTCGCCGACTTCTTTTACTACACAGCCAAGGATATGTTTCGGCAAGGGAACATAGAAGGATCTTCGGCACAGGCACAATTCGCCCTTGAAATTGCACACGGCGATAGTCACCCAGCAATTTCTTCATCTTGTGAGTTGAGAAACACAAACGCTCTCGTATTAATGGGCGATGTACTCGTACTGCAGTTTGAACCGCACAAAGCTGTAGCCCTCTTCGAGCAGGCTGAAATCTCGATTTATGACTCCGCAATCTCAAGCAAAAGTCCATTGGAGTTCGTGACTACACTTCAGCAAATCAAGTGGAAGCAAGGACATGCATACGGTTTGTTGGCTGCACATCACTTGGCAGAAGAAGCATATCTGATGGCATTGGAATTGGCCATCTCCTTACCTGAAGAGTCACTCCCAGACAACGTCTTCTTCGAAATGTCTGTTCCTGTCTTAAGCGACTATCGCAACCTTCTGAGCAGTCAGGGAATGCTACTGGAAACGCTCGCTCTTCAAAAGGTCATACTCGAATTCACCCAACAGCAGTTAAGTGATCATCCTCAAACGAGCGGACTGGAAGACAGACAAGTATATGATATCGCTAATTTAGGTAGAAAACAGTTTGATGCGGGCAAAATCCAAGAGGCGAGAGAAACCTTGCTACTGTGCCTGAAGGAACTGCAGCAATTAAACGCTGCCGAGGAACTACCTAGTTCATTAAGTCGGTACAGAGTATCTGTCTTGATCGATTTAGCAGAGATAGAACGCTTAGATATGAATTATGCTGCTGCCATGAACCACCTCTCGAAAGCCTACCAACAAATGAAGCAAATGACTGACCTACCAAACCCGCAATTACCGGATCAATATCTTTTGGCATATCTCGCGTTCGAAACAGGGGCGTTGTATTCGGAACACAATCTTGGAGAGCAAGGTTTAGCTCACTTTGATATTGCGATTGACAAGCTAGTTTATTTGGGATCCTACATATCCGGCAACGCCGAATTTAAGCAACTATATAAATTTTTAGGCCTTATGCGGCCCATTGCGAAAAATCTCGGTCCAGAAAAACCGAAAACTTATTGCAGGTTTGAAAAACCTGGACAGCCACAACCATCATTACAAAATTTACGACTGCAACTGCGATACATTTCTTTCCTCGCCCGGCGCGACTATCTCTCTAACTCGCTACTACAACTTGCCGAACTAGGGCTGCTTTATCAAGACTTTACTGGAGCAGAGAGGAGTCTTTTCAGACTATACGCTAAAAATACGCTATGGACGGTTTGTGAAAAATGCGCTCAAAAAGAACCTTTCGCTTACATCTCAAATATTATATTTCGTGAGAAGGAAAGCGTGAACGCGAAGGGCTCTATAAACGACTTGACAGCAGATTGATGTTGAAACTTGTGAACACTTTTCGCAAGCCTCGTGAACGACTCAAGGCATCAAGCTGCGCCACTTCGCCCCCAAGCCCTGACACTTCGGGGATATCAAGTTGTTTATCCACAAGAAAGCCTAGCTTCAAAACCCTAAATGGCTTTAACTAGTCCAGATCGCTACGTGGGCAAGAGCCGCAAAACCCCCTTCAAACACAGGAAACGGATTGCGATTTTATCAGCCGCCTGGCGCTGTCACTGGACATTTACGCTGCGGAAGTGGCGCGGCTAGTCGATCAGGTTTCGTAAAAGATTTCTTAAGGACCAACTCGACTGATAATCCTTATCAAGCATTGAGTAAGCCTCGCGAACCGTCTCAGCATACCGACAGCCGAAATGCTTGAGCCAGGTGTTATACATCGCGCGGTTCTTGTGATAACTGTTTGACACGAGAATGACTTCGCGACCGGCGATAAGTCCGCAAATGGCAAAATGCAATCGATCGGTCACGATCGTCTTGTGTTTAGCAGCCAATTCCAGGTATTGCCTCGGATTTCGACAGACTCGTGCTGGATCGCAAAAAAGCCAGCTTTTGCGACCAGTACGTTCACTATCCCTTCTTAAAAAAAT
>JAUMAI010000072.1:0-10882 GCA_032116775.1 Pirellula sp.
TGTTTTCCACTGACTGCGGGCTGGACTTCTACGCCGCCTTGCTGGAGTGTCAAAACTACGATCTCCAATCATCGCCGGCATTTTGGGCAATCGCCAGATTTTCTGGCAACCGCAAGGGCTATCACATCTGTTATTTCAGACGCCGCCGAATAGCCAAAGAACCGCAAAATCAGCAAAAATGGGTTCTAGCCGAACTGATTCGACCCTAAAGGTGCCGCTGGCGGGACAAAAAACTCGGTTTTTCTGTCTAGACAATAGTTGTTTAGACGACTATTGTATTGGGTCGGGTGGTCAGTTCGCTGGGGAAGACCGCTAAGCCCTGTGTCGACCGCTGCAAGCGGTCTAAGGCCCCAAGGGCCGCTGAGCTGCTACGTGTGCGCCATTCCGGAGGCGAGCACCTTACAATCCGATTGATTTAAGCAGAGCAAAGAAGGTCGTAAGTCATGATCCAGTCCGTTGAGAAACCAGATGTCATCGTAATCGGCGGTGGGCCTTCCGGATGCGCGACGGCCACGATACTCGCCCAACGCGGCTACCGAGTAACGGTTTTCGAACGCGAACATTTTCCACGATTCCACGTCGGTGAATCTTTGATCCCTTTCTGCTTCGGCACGCTCAAACGAATCGGGCTATTGGAAAAGATGAAGTCGAGTCACTTCACCAAAAAATATGGCGTGCAGTTCATCAACGAACATGGCAAACTCTCCGAGCCATTCCGCTTTGAACAGTACGACCCCCACGAGCGCTCACAGACTTGGCAAGTCCTTCGCAGTGAGTTCGACCAACTCCTGATGGAAAACGCTCGAGAACACGGAGTCGAGGTTATCGAAGGTGCTCGCGTCTTGGACATCGAACGTCAAGGGGATCGAGTCGTTGGAGTGAAGGTCAAGGTAGGGGATGAGCCAGCCAAAGTGATTCACTCCCAAGTAGTCGTCGACGCCTCCGGCCAGTCGTCGCTTTTGATTGACAGGATGAATATGCGCGAGTGGGATCCAGAGCTCAAGAAGGCTGCTGTTTGGTCCTACTTCAAGGGTGCCAAGCGTGAGCCTGGACTCGATGCGGGGGGTACTATTGTTATTCAGACCCAAGGGAAGAAGGGTTGGTTCTGGTATATTCCGCTTCACGATGACGTTGTGAGTGTCGGCGTGGTAGCCGATTATGATTACCTATTCAAAAATCGTGAAACCAAGGATCCCGAAAAGATCTTCAACGAAGAGGTCGCGCGTTGCCCTGGTGTACAACCTAGGCTAACCGGATCGGAGTGTGTCGGTGAATATCGAATTATGAAGGAGTATTCCTATAAAGCCCGCCAAGGTGCGGGCGACGGGTGGGTGCTCGTCGGCGATGCCTTTGGCTTCTTAGACCCGCTTTATTCATCGGGTGTGTTGCTAGCGCTTGTTTCGGCACAGATGGCGGGCGATGCGATCGCGGATGCGTTGGATGTCAATGATCCTTCAGAAGCCCGCTTAAGGGCTTGGGAACCAGAGTATCGTAAGGCAATGGATCGGATGAGAAATTTGGTTCGGGCTTTCTACGATGGTCTGAACTTTGGACAACTGGTGCGCAAGCATCCAGAGAAGAAGCATCTGATCACAGATATCCTTATCGGCAATCTCTTTAAGGATGAAGTTGATGAACTCTGGCCGCTGATCGAGGAACTTCGTCAAGAAGAGATGTCGATGGCCCAAGCAGGTGTGTGATCGATACACTTGCAGGGAAGGGCAGACAGAGTGGTAGCTGCATGTTGTTGGTTCCCTTCATCTCTAAGCAGCAGAGCATATCGAAAGCGGCAATTTGATAATTTAGTGGCCCGTTGCATTCGCGCTGTCAGAGATATCCGCCGACTTGGCAAATCTTGGGCCCTGAGGCGTATCCAATAAATTGTGACGCAGTGTCGTCACTTTGAACATCCTCAAACTTCCCATGTGAAATGACCGGATCGGGCCGCGGCCGGAAAGTTTGAACCTAGATTCTTTCGGGTATCGCAAAGATACGCAGAAAACCACTTTTATAGCTAGGTTTTCGTTGGGCTACGTTAACGAAAGGTTAGCGTGTGCCAGATGAAATTAGAGCTGAGAATTATGGCTTGGAGTGAGGCTGTAAACAGTTATTGAAGAAAGCCGAGAGTGAATGCTCTGGGCTTTTGGCATTTCTAGCCCCGTTTACGCGGGTTTGCGGCAAGTCTGGTTTCCATGGGCAAAATCTAGTTCCGAACGGGTTGCTCTCGAAGCTCGGAAGCAACCATAGAGGTTGGACGCGGACCGCGGGAGGCAGCGGCGGAAAGTCGAATTACGGGGTAACTCCGGGCGAGAATTGAGTGGGCTTTGCGTGCTTCGAAAGCTAGAAATGCTTCTCAATTTCGATGGCTTAGGTTTTGGGCAAGGGATACTTGGAAAACTGCAGAGTAGCGAATAAGATTCCTCGCAGCATAGGAACCTTTAGGCATTCTCGAATTCTGGCCTCGATTTTTTTCAGCCTATTCTTCTTTTTTCATCGAAACTCTTGGTAAGGTTTGTCAATGGTTCAGGCTCAATCCTCACAAGCTGCGCTCCGAAGATATCGATCTAGGAACCGTCTTTTTTGGTTGGGTATCTTAGGGATATTCTTATTTCCAGTGGTCGCGTTTGTGGTCGCGATGGTCGTTTTCAAATCACCAAGAACAGCAACCTATCGGCCCCCATCGGTTTGAGTGCGCCTTTTTGGTCTGTCGTAAGCCTCGCGATTGCTTTACTGGTGCGAGGCGCCCGAAAGCGAGCGAGACGCAGTGTTGACCTAGCCAAACTTGCAGAAGAGTTGCACCTTGAATTCTCGATGAAAGCAACCAACTCGATGATGGAATTACTGAAGTCCATCAGCTTCATGCAGAATCCGACTTCCGCCAAAGGAAGAAACGTGTTGGCTTCGGTAGACAAGACTTTGCCTCATTTTGCACTCGATTATTTTTATGCGTACGAATACGGAGCGGTTTCATTCGAAGCGGATGAATCAATGGTTGTTTTTCCGGATCTCGTACCGCACCTACCCGATCTTTTTGTTTTTCCGATGGGTATCGGCGATCGATTACTCAGCCAATTCTTTGGTGCGTTTCAACAAGTCAACGTACCTGCTGGCCCAGAGTTTCCTAAGCATTTCCATGTAGGAAGTGCTGATCCTACCACCGCAGTACGCATGATCGGCGTTCCAGTGCTTCAGGTGTTTCATCAGAACCCAAAGCTGTCGCTTGTCATAGAAAACGGAACGCTAATTGTCTTTTACCAGCTTCAACAGGTACCACCCAGAGCGTATACCCACTTCTTATCGGCGGCAGATCAATTAGCACAAGCGTTTTGTGCAGTCCGTTAAATCAATGCATTCGATTCGAAGGCATCGATTGCTTGAGCAGAGAGAGTAGGTGTTTATCCTCTTCCGAGAAAAATGTTCGATATTGATGGGAAAGGTAGAGGTTAAAAGCTCTCGGCTTTGGAGGTACCACGATTCTTTTTCATGGGTGGATGGCGATATGGGCGATAGGCAGAAAAATTAGTTCCGAACCGATCGCTTTCAGATGTTGCAGGCAACCATGGAGGTTGGTCTCCGATTCCGGGGGCAACGTAAAAAATTCTCTGACTCTGTGGTTAACAAGCATTGTTTTTTACAACCCGGTTGCTCTCGCACCCGACAGAGACCTGTGAAAAAGCGACCGACGAGTGAACGCTAAACCGAGAGGTTGCAGTACTTCGCCGGCCTCACGGGCTGGCCACGATTGTTCCATTCGAAGCGTGCCGGGCGACAAACGGAACTCCAGCAATCGCTCGGAGTATTTTGCGAAAGTAGCACCTCGTACGCAGATTCATCAGAATAAGTTACAGTAACGATTGTATTCCTCTAGTGTAATTTGCCATCGTCACCAGGATTCGCAAACCTGCAGTACGATGACGGGGGCAAGTTGAGGCTCTCTTTGAAAGGAAGAATAGCATGCGTTACCTATTATGTCTGTTTTTTGGGGTAGTAGTCGCGGCAACTTCAAATTCCGCGGATCCGGCTAAAGAAGTCGAATCAGCAATAAAAAATCTCAACAAGGCTTTCGAGAATCGAGATGTGGCAGTTGTGCGAACTCTGATGGCGTCTAATCACATAGCCATCACACCTTTTGCGGGTAAACAATCGTTGGATGAGCAATTGCGTACATTGGCTGAACTAAAGTACGACAAGTATTCTGCAGGCCCAATGATGGTAACCGCTGTCAGCGATGTCTGCGTAGTGCTGAACTATGCACTTCGAGTGCAAGGCACCTTCCAGGGTAAACCAATACCATCGGACTGTCTCGTCTCTGCGGTTTGGGTTAAAAACGACGGAAAATGGCAGGAACTGCAATACCAGGAAACGGCGGTCTTGGAAGATTCGGTAACTGACGAGCAACTGTTGATCGAACTGACCGCTCTGGAAAAGCAGAGCTGGGAGGCAACATTGAAAAACGATAAGGACTTCTTCAAAACTTTCTTGGCAGAGGAGGCGAAAGGTATGCTGGCTGATGGGGCCATGATCGGCTCCGAGCAGATTATTAAAAATCTTGATGACCTGGATCTAAAGAAGTACACGATGGGAAAGGCATCCATGCTCCGTGTTAACAAAGACGCGGCCATGATCCTTTACTCGGCGTCGTACGAAGCCGTACACAAAGGGGTAGAGGAAAGGTACTCAGCTGTGAATTGCTCGGCTTTATATATTCGGCGGGATGGTAAGTGGAAGCAAATGTTCTACCAGGAGACTGCCGCGACTAAAAAATAACCGGATGAGTATTCTAGAGCCCAAGGTGTAGAACCATGAAGGACGCGGCATTCGTAGCTGATCGATCCTTCCAGTGTTGTGTCCGATACTCGACGAAGCTTTCGAGATCTTCGGTCAGCGATGAATACGTCATCGCGGCCCCATGGTATCGCGCGACTGCGATGACGGCCGTGGGCTGGAAGAATGCCAAACTATGTACCGAGACGCTCAGGCTATTGCGGGGCGTAAGCAGCTCCATTTGTCCAAGACTCTTTCACGCGATGCGAGCTAGCCAGGAGACGGAAATGCAACGGGAGTTCCCGCTGCATGACAAGCATGAGTAACCTGTAAATGTTGCGAAGGCTTGCCAGCTTCGGCAATTTAAATTTGCTGGCAAAACCATAGTCGGACGGAGCATTTGTGCAGCGGATGCAGGCTCTGAGAGTAGTTCCAAAACGCCAAGATTCATGCTTTTAGGCATCACAGGATCTTATTGCCAAGCCAATTAGATCTCTGTTGCTCGACTTGGTCGCCATAGTGGCGACCAATACTTCTGCAATGCAGCAGCCTACAACTTCGCAGGTGATTTCTCCGTAGGCCAGTTTCGATCGTCGAAAACGAATCGGAACAAATGAAGCTCTGCTTAACCAAAGCAAAAACATGATGGATGTCATCATTTACAACTCAAAATGCTCCCGAACGGAAAAGAACCGAGGATGCGGAGTTGCTGTACGAGGCGATGCAGCGAATATCAGTCGAACAGCGTGCCATTCTGCAAATGAAGGAAGTTGAAGGACTTGGCTATGAGGCCATTTCGATCCTTCTTGAGATTCCTGTTGGTACAGTTGGCTCGCGATTGAGTAAAGCAAGAAGGGAAGTCCGTGCTACCATGATCGAATTGGGATGGGAAGAATGGACTATGAAACCGATAGCAGATTGTGATTGGTTCAAAGATCTGTTTTTGGGATTCATTGAAAACGAGATTGCCGAAGCTTTATGATGCCACCCGAGATCTACCGTCGCTGCGAAGACTGCTGCAAGCAAACTCCAGAAGGAAGATCCGTTGGGAAAGTCTTCTATTAGAACGCTTTGAATACGGTACTTGTGTCGGCGTCAACATGGATGCATTTTTCTAGGAGAGTTTATCAGCGTCTCTCCTGTCATGCACCATGACACAAACTGATCCGCAATCTACTAAACTAGTGAGAGTCCATTTTTGGGCGACCCTGGTACACGAGAGCCATGATTAACCCTCCTCGACGCTCGTCGAACAATAATCAAAATCAAAAAAGTTGTAGTGACTTCGTTGCCAAAGTGGCCATGAAATGGCTTATGTTTCTAGTCTGTCTTAGGCTGAAAAAATGTAAATTTAGAACTATCTAGCCACACGCTGCGCAGTTGGAGGTTAAGATCCGTGGTAATGTCAGGCGAGGTCGCAGTGTTTCCTGGTTGGATCGACAATGGTGAATTCGATGGTCGCATTTTGGGTACGGTTTGTCCTCGTTATCTCTTTTTGTCTAAGTGGAGATGAGGTTTTGTTGGCCGCTGAACAGAGCAAGGTGATTCGATTTCAGCAAGTCGACTACTTAGCGCTTAATGCCCTGTGTGACTTGATTGGGGGCGAGGCGACGCTCACGGAAAGTGGCCGAGGCATACGGTTATCGCTAGCCGATGGAAAATGGTGGGAGTTTGCGAATGGCGGCGATCGGTTAGTCGATTCGACGGGCAAAGAGGAGTTACTCAAGCACTCAATCCTTGTCATTGATGGGAATCACTATGTGCCACTCCATGAATGTGCGGAGACATTTGGTTATCAATTCAATCAGGAGTTGAAAGGTTGGTCGGTGTCCGTTGCGGAGAAGTCAATGTCCGTTGAGATAGAAGATTTGAAGCCCAAATATCTGTGTCATCAGGTGGCTAAACTTGAAGTGGTTCATAAAGTAGTCCGTCTGTCGAGCGACGTACCGGCACGAACTACTTTGCACGATGAACGCGATCGTTGTCTAGCCCCGCGGGGAGCGGTCTTTGTGGTTCGGCGCAAGGTTGAAGTCGATGGGACGCCTTACGTGGTGGCGACGGAGGCAACCTCGCTGCGGAGTTATTTGTTCGAGAACGATGTCTTGATGCGACGATCGGCTCCGATAGATGGTGAGGGAACTTTATGGTATCAGTGCCGGCAACGTTGCGATCAAGAAGCGATAAACGAATTGGGCTTGAGACATGGTACTCGCGAACAGGAGCCAGCCGTGTCTCTCTCGGTCGACATGTGCTGGAGTTTGCGGAATTCGGAATGGGATTTTTTCGATTCGCTGGCGAAGGAAGCGCAAGTGAAGGGGGGCTGTGTGGCACTCTTTATGAGTGGGCGTTGGATGGATCAGCATCCTGCCGAAATGGATCGACTCATCGAACTTAGCAAGAATACCCGATTGGAGTTGTCCTTTTCCCAGCATTCGTACGCACACCCAAAGGAGCAACCCTTTATGAATTCGACAAGTCTCGAGGAGTTCAGCGCCGACATGCTTAAGGTTGAGGAGCGGCTGTTGGAGTGGGGCTGTGTGCCGACGGCGTTTTATCGTTTTCCCGGCCTAGTACATGATGCTCGGCATCTACAAAAGGCCATCGCCATGGACGTTTTTCCGGTTGACTGCGATAGCTGGATGGCACTTATTGGTAAGGCCGATCAGACGCCGTCCAAATTGGGTAATCTATTCACGCAGCCGGTTCAGTCAGGATCCATAATTCTCGTCCATGGAAACTCTAATGAGAATGCGGGCATCCAACGTTGGATGGAGTGGCGAAAGGCACACCCCGATTGGAAACTCCGGTCACTTGAGGAGATGTTAAATTTCCAACCAAGGTGATCTCTAGATCCCAGGCAATAGGCTTGCCCAATGGAATGTGAAGCAGTGGGGTTACTTCGAACAGTAACAAAACTCCACACGTGGGATCACGGGCTCGCATTTCAATGTTTACTATTTCTTGATTTTCAGATACCGAGGTGACCACTGAACTGCGAAGCTAGCAGCACGGACTCTAACGGGAATGTTGCGGCGAATTGTTCGAGGATTGTTTCTCTTTCGCGGTAGCGGGGAACTGCAAACGATGCACTTCAACGCCTATCGCGTAACCGGTAACACCTGCGTCGGAACGCACCAGCCGAATCTTGTTCACTGCGTTACCAAACTCGACCTTGCTCCAGGTTTTTCCGCCATCGGTCGTACCGAAGCCGTGAGGGACGGCGCCAACCCATCCGATGTTCTCATCAAGGAAGGCAACTCCGAATTCGCGAACACCATGGTCGTCGACGAGTGGGACTTCGCTCCAGCTCTTGCCTCCGTCAGTCGTCTTGGCCACAAATCGCGCGGACGCTGCGGGGGATGGATTGTACGATTGGACCGTGCAGTACCCGACGTCTCGAGTTGGAAAACTGAGCTTCCAGGTCAGTTCGAAAGGCCGAGCGGATCGATAGACTTCGCGCCAGGTCGCGCCGCCGTCAATGGTCGCGAGGATAAGGCCATGCGATTGGGATACGTCGGTGTGCGTTGCCGATGCGATGAAGCCGTGCTGGTCGTCGAGAAACTTCACATCAAATGCCATCGCTCCGACCTCGGGCATTTTTCCTTGCTTCCAGGTCTTGCCGAGATCATCCGACCAGATGTAGGCAGTGGGGCCACCCACGCGGCCTACACCGATGATACGAGGACGATGATCGAGGCTGCCCGCGTTGACGTAGGGTACTTGGATAACGTCGAAAGCGCACAAGCCGACGACAGGTTCTCCTTCGATGGTGGTCACGGGAGACCAAGTCGCGCCTCCATCCTCGGTGCGATAGAGTGGGTTGGGATCGGTGACTCCAGGGAAATACCCCGGTCCTATGTTACCCATCACACCATGCTGGTCATCGGTGAAGGCGAGGCATCGTACGAAAGTCCCTTTTTGCTCAAAGACTTTTTGCCATGTGTCGCCGCCATCGGTCGTACGAAAGATCTTCCCTGCACCATTGCCATAGAAACCTAAATTCGAATTGACGAAAAAGATATCGTCCTGCTTACCAGGGTAGGACTCGGTGGTAAGTTTGGTCCAAGGCAATTCCTGGGCCTGCGATCTCGGCAAAGAGACGAGGAAGATCAAAATCAGGAAGGAAGCAACGTGAAATCGTGGACGGAAGAGAAAATTGTAGTTAGACATGGACATATTGGATGCGCGAGGATCTTCGAGAGGAGAGGAATTGTCAGTGAGTCGAACGCGATCTGCCAAAGCTTAGTAAAAAGGACAGAATGTTCGCAAATATAGAGGGAATTGTACTAATGAGTAAATTGGGGGAATGGAACAAATCGGCATCTGGGGAAAAGGCTAAATCTCGCCAGTGATCATCATGGTTTGTTCGTTGGGTGACATCAGTATGCGAGCCCGCCACCTGTCTTGTCGAGCCAGTCGTTAGAGCCTTAAGGGACATTCGGCCGAAATCATAAAATATTGGACAGGATTTCAAACACCCCCATGGCGAGTCCGGGTGCCATTAGATTTAGCCTACAGAAAAACGGAAAAGCCTTGACCGGGCTGCAAGCGAACCGGTAACTCGTTTCTACGCTCGAACCCCCGGGGAAAGATGCGGAGAGCGGACCGCTGAGTGAACACTAACTCGAGGAACGTTAGCAATTCTCCGGCGTCTCGGGATGGGCACGATTGTTCCAATCGATGCTAGTGAGGAAGCTAAAGGCCCCCCCAAGCGCGCTTTCAAGACTTTGAAGAAATCCGAAAGAAAACGACTTTGTTGCTAACATTTTCCATTCTGTCTCGGCATTACCATTATGAACACAGAGCGAGAGTTGGAAATACGCGAAAGAATGACCCGCCACTGGCTGGCATCGGAGAATGCGATACGGGCCTACATTGCAGGTGCGGTTCATTCATTTGTAGACCGTGAGGATTTACTACAGCAAGTTGCCCTGACTGTAGCCCGCCGATTCGAAGAATTTGAAGAAAATCGTCCCTTTCTCGCATGGGCCCTCTGGCTTGCAAAATCTCGAATTATCGATTTTTATCGAAGCAGAGACCGACAACCGCATTTCCTTGAAGACACCTTGCTAGAAAAATATGCCGAGGCATTGATTGAAAGGCAGCAAGCGATCCCTGCCCAGCGTGAGGCGCTTGAGCATTGCCTTGAAAAACTTCCAGATCGATCACGAGCTTTGGTACGTATGAAGTATCAAGATGGACTGAAGATCGACCAAATCGCGGAGGCGATTCGCTCGACACCAGCTTCGGTTCGTGTCACTCTTTTTCGTATTCGCGATGCCTTAGCCGACTGCATCGAGCGCCGACTAGCATCGGAGGTCATCGAATGATATCCGATACGCTTCGACAACAGATCGACCAGTGGCTTGATGGTGACTTACCCGTCACAGATCAAGCCCGACTAAAGGAATCGCTCGAGCAGACACCAGAGGCCTTGGAATTCCTTAGCGATCGCGCTTTACTGCATACGATGCTAAACAGGTCTACGACATTAAATTCCTCACCACTCCAACTTGCACCAGATTATTCCGAAGTCGACCATTCCTCAAAAACTCCTCTGTCGCAACCCAATCGCTGGCTTGCTCAACCTTGGATTTGGGTTACCTCAGCAACTGTTGCTTGCTTACTGTTGGTGTCGATGCTCTTACTGCCAGATGTCGTGGCGAGTCCCGCCGAGTTAGTGCAAAAAACACTTATCGAATACCGGACAGCGATCGATCGTTGCTATTCCGTAAAAGTCGAGACTGAAGGCCGACCGCTTCGAAAAGGTTTATCACCACGAGCGATCCCAGCCGACTCGAAGCTTTGGGTACGTGGTAGCAGTTTTGTACAGATTTTCAATTCATCTGAAAATCCATTGGTTTGGGGGCGAAATCCTCAGGGAGCAGTATGGTTTACCCTTTCCGGCAAATCCGCGGCAATTTTTGAAGCCAATGAGATTCCGGATGTCCTTCAGAATGTGTGTGATCTTCGAACTCTGGATGTCACAACACTTCTTGAATCTCTCCTTCGAGACTACGACCTGAAATACACCGACCGGGAAGATAGTAATCACACAATCCTAGCATCTCCGCGTCCCGAATTGAGCAATTCGAAATATGGCAACGTTGAAATCGAA
>JAUMAI010000073.1:0-795 GCA_032116775.1 Pirellula sp.
GAGGGGGCTCGCGAACAATTCTCTGTCGGATAGGAACGTGCGTTCCAATGCCAGATGGAGAGTGGGCATGGTGGCCGAGTGGTTGGCAAGCTTGACCTTGCAACCCTATGGGTTAATGGTCTTAGCACTCATCGCTTCGGTCGGTATGGTTGTCAGCGCAATACAAGCCTTGCGTGGGCGACGCTCCGGATCGCTTTGGCTAAGCAATTGGTGCGCTGTATCGGTACTGCTGTTCCTCGCGTGGACTATTCAATCGTATCTGACCATCGATTCGATCAAGTCGCAGGTGATGGAGGTGTTAGCTACCCCGCAAAACATACCTCCCGACGTTCCTCCAGAAAGATTGGCAGAGCTCAAAGAGAACCTAGAATACTTCAGCCAGGTGGGCATAGCAGTAGGGCTGGGTTGCGCGGGATTCTTCATGCTTGTCAATATCCTGTTGTATCTCTACGGTGCAGTCCGTTTCCGATCAGCGGCAGTGCTCGATCGGCTCCAAGAAAGAAATCAGCAATGAGCAAACCAAAGCCGTTGGACTCGTCGAAACTATCCCCGCGAAAAGGAGTCTATACCGGCTCCTTCGATCCGGTGACCCTCGGGCACTTGCATATCATCGAACGGGCCGCAGGGATCTTCGAATCAGTCGTGGTGGGAATCGGTGTGAACCAAGAAAAACGGCCCCTCTTTACGATCGACGAACGACTCGACTTGGTTAAGAAAGTCACTTCGCATTTCGGTAACGTCACCGTCGAATCCTTCGACGGACTTGCGGTGGACTTTGTGCGACGGCTAAACGCA
>JAUMAI010000073.1:805-2064 GCA_032116775.1 Pirellula sp.
ATGGTTCGATGAATCCGACCACTGACGGATATCGCTGGTGAGTTCACCATGATGATGGCTAATCGCCAACTCGATCCCGACCTCGAAACGGTCTTCTTAATGGCTGACGAAGAATACGCTCACGTCTCGAGCAGTTTGATCAAACAGATCGCAAGCCTGGGACATGGCCGATCACTGGAGAAGTTCGTACCGAAAGAAATCATCGACCCATTGATGCACAAAGTCGCCCAAAGCTCAGACCGGTCTTAGGCTGCCTGAGACGCATCTAGCTTGATCGCCAACACAGAGAGTCGATCGATGAAGCCCAATTGGAATCGGCGACCGGTCGGAACTCTGCGAGCCTACGACCCATTGAGTGAAATGCAATTCGTGCGAAGCGAAGGGGCTTATCTTTGGGACTCCGAAGGCAAACCGTACATCGACCTCGTTTGCGGCTACTCAGCTTGTAACCTCGGTCATCGACATCCGAGATTGCTTGAAGCGCTTGGCAGAGCCGCAAGTGAACTCTCGTGGGCTTACGGTGGCGAGAGCCCCATCCGAGCCGAACTCGAAGAATCGATCGCGAGCTTCGTCGAACGGGAACTAGTCAAAGTCCAACAAACCAGGGCAGGGCAGGGGAGCTTGAAAGTCTGGCTCGGGGTCAGCGGCGCCCGGGCAATCGAAACGGCATGGAAGATCGCCCAAACACATCGTCCTGGCGGGATCGCTTGTATGGATATCGCCTACCACGGCCGATCCATGACGACGGCTTGGATTTGCGATTCTCGGCGGGTGGGTTCATCCCCTGGCATAATTACACGATTGCCTTTTCCTAAACACCTTCAGGGAACTTGCTCCGGCGAGAACTGCTCGGAGTGCGAACAAGCCTTAGCAGCCTCCGAAGAGATTCTCGGTAGCCATGAAGGAAAGCTTGGGACATTGATTCTCGAGCCAGCCATTGGCGCTCGCGGCTACTACTTTGCTTCTGCTGTTTTCTACCGGCGACTCGTAGCACTCGCCAGGAAACTATCCATGCTGGTGATCTCCGATGAGATTCAAATGGGATTGCGTCGCATGGGAAGCATGGTCGGTTCGTTAGCTCAAGGGTGGGAAGCTGACTTATGGGTTTTTGGTAAGTCGCTCGGGGGAGGAATGATGCCCCTTTCCGCAGTTGTAGGGGCCTCCCATCTAATCGATGGCTTGCCACCAGGTTTCGAATCGGAGACTTTTGCCGGTTATCCGCTCGCCTGCCCCGTTGCAATCGAAGCACTTCGGCTACT
>JAUMAI010000074.1:0-9172 GCA_032116775.1 Pirellula sp.
CTCTCATTATGTTCTGAAGTTGATCCCCATACTCATCGATCTTGGATTCGAGTGTTGTCACAATGCTCTTCACGTGTGCATTTTCTTCTTTCAACGAAGTATTTGCATTAGTTAGATCATCAATAGCACCTGAGAGAGTTCCGGTCTCTTTTACGTGTTCCTCCATTTGTTGAACAATGTACTGGTTCAACTCTTCGATCTTTTCACTTTGGGCAGTGATTACGTCGTTGAACTCGGAAAACATGGCTGTTTGCGTTTGCATTGTAGTTGTGTAGTGAAGTGTTAGTATGAAAAAAATAAATGGTTCGAGGAGCATTTATTTAGCAACAAAGTACTCACCGCTGGAGTCTTAGCGCTTTGCGTTTTTTTACTCGCCATGCTTCCCATGGTTGGAGTCACCTTTGACTCCTTTATGACCGCTTCCGCTTCTGCCTGGCTTCAATTGCTCTTAACCTTACCCATCTTGCTGCTAGCTTGGCCTTATTGGCAAGCTGGTTTTGGAGCGGTGCGTCATGGTACCGCCAATATGTTTACTTTGATCGGTCTCGGCGCTTGGTCAGCTTTTATACTGAGCGTGATCGCGATGTTATTTCCGAGCTGGTTGCCCAGAATATTTCATGGCGATCATCATAGTATTCCTCTCTATTACGAATCGGCGGCTGTAATCGTAGCCTTTGTATTGCTTGGGCAATGGCTAGAAGGCTCCGCCCGCAAGAGAACCGGTAGCGATTTAGAAAAACTCGTGAAAATGCTACCTAAAACTGCGCATCGTTTAACCGCCGGTTCGCTTGAGGATATCGAGCCACTTCAGTTGCAAAAGGATGACGTGATCATCATCAAGCCAGGTGAAGCGGTCCCTGCCGATTCGCTCATCTTGGAAGGAATCGCCGAGCTCGATGAATCTCTTCTCACTGGTGAGTCACTCCCTGTTACGAAGCAAATCGGCGATAAGTTGATGGCTGGTACGATCAACCATACTTCCGTCATCAAAGCTCGTGTCCGAACGACCGGCGACCGAAGTTTATTATCACAGATCATTCGATCGGTAGGAAACGCCCAGCGCAGCCGCGCACCGATTCAAGATACGGTCGACCGTGTCACAGCGTACTTTGTTCCCGCAGTTATGGGCATTGCTGCTGTAGCGGCGATTTCCTGGTCGCTATTAGGTCCTGAGCCGAGAGGGGCTTATGCTTTTTTAGCCGCTCTCTCCGTTCTTGTAATCGCCTGCCCCTGTGCTCTTGGACTTGCGACCCCAATCAGCATTATCGTCGGTGTCGGTCGCGCCGCTCGCGAAGGATATTTGATTCGCGATGCTAAGGTTTTTCAACAACTAGCCGAAGTAGATACGATTGTTCTCGACAAGACAGGAACGATTACAGAAGGTAAGCCGGTTGTTATCGCATGGCGCAATGTTTCGTCCTCGGATGTCACTTCTACGTTGCAGTTAGCGGCTGGTTTAGAACAAACCAGCGAACATCCTCTTGCCCAAGCGATCGTTCGCTACGCCTTACAGCAAAAGGCAATTTCCGTTACAGAACCACCGCCAATGGGCCAGCAAATCGAAGTTCGTGCAGGTCAAGGCACTACTGGTTTGATCAATCAATCTCGCATTGCCATCGGCAAACCAGCCTGGATCAGCAGCATCTTAACCGTATCGCCAGCGGCCCCTGCTTCGCTCATAGAGACATTGAAATTAGAAACACTGCCAGTTGGTAGCAGTCGTGTCTGGATGGCTATTGATACTCAACTTGCAGCAATCATTGACATCGCCGATCAACCGCGAGCATCAGCGATCAGCACCGTTGCAGCCCTGAAGGCTGAAGGTATCAACGTGGAACTTCTCAGCGGCGACTCAGCGGCTGCGGTCGAACATATCGCTCGGAGCGTCGGCATTTCCACCTTTCGAAGCGAAGTCAGTCCAGAAGACAAAAAGCGACATATCGAAGAGCTTAAAAGCAAGCAGCATCGTGTGGCCATGATTGGAGATGGCATCAATGATGCTCCCGCTCTGGCTGCCGCGGATGTAGGCATCGCCTTGGCTAGCGGCACTGATCTGGCCAATGAAACCAGCGATATTACGCTACTTGAAGGTGACTTACGACGTCTCTTGGCTGCGATTCGCCTGAGTCGCCAAGTGGTCATTAATGTTCGCCAGAACTTATTGTTAGGCTTGATTTATAACGTGGTAGCAATACCTATCGCAGCAGGAGCCCTATATCCATGGACTGGCTGGCTACTTAGCCCCATGATTGCCGCCGCTGCCATGGCTGCCAGTAGCCTGTCGGTGGTTGGAAATGCACTGCGCTTGCGGCTACAACGCTGATTCGATAGCCGCCAGCGCGTGACTTCTCGATGATCGACCTACAGACTATCGACCTTCAGGACGTGGGTTATTGCTCCAGTGACCACTGACGTCTCGGCCACGCACCAGAACCCCTTTTTCGTTCCATCCTAAAGCAGCATGTACCTCGGCGGAACAGAAGCGAAGCGTTAACCCACAACGCCTTCTATCTGAATCATTCGCTTCGGAACCGTGAAGCAGGAGATCGCTATGTATCGAAACCTGCCCTGCCTTCAACTCATCCAGCACAACAGTCCCATATTGCTCTGGGTTCTCAATCGTTTGATTTAAAACGTTATGCTCGGCTGGATCACTAGGGCGATAGGTTAGGTGGCCGCTGTGATGAGAACCTGCAATAAACTTCATACAGGCATTCTCTACGTCAGCATCATCGATCGCTAACCACACAGTAACCGCTTTCGAAGGCGATAACGGCCAATAGCTTGCATCTTGATGCCAAGCCACCGCTTTACCATCATGAGGCATCTTGCAGAAAAAATGAGATCCCCAAGCAATCACATCTTCGCCCAGCAAGTCAGCGACGTAATCGACTATTCTACGGTTGGTCAAAATATCATACACCGGACCGTAACGCAGGTGAGCTGAACTGATCGAGTAGCTATTTCCCCCTGCGGCGACCACACGCTGCAAAAGATCGTCGAAGTAATCTCGAATACCTTTTATTTCATCGGTGGTATACACGTTCAAGGGCGCGATGAAACCATTCTTGTTGAAGCCTTCAATCTGAGCTTTGGTTAGTACCTTCGGATTTTCCGTACTCGACGGATGAAAACGAAGATCGCGGCCTAACGATTGCAACTCATCTTCTGTAGGTACGACGGAAAACTGTTTGTTATTCATAATTCACGTAGTCTAAAGTTATAAAAAATGGATTGGCCGAATTGTTTAGGGCGTGATGTCGGGACTGGTAGACATCTCTGCTACCGTCCGAACATTACTCCAATATCTTGCCGTTGACTGAATATGCTGTCGCATCGCCTTAACGGCTCGTGCACGATTCCCTTGCAGTAAAGCTTGAATAATCTGGTCATGCTCTTCCGCTTCTTCGAGCAAACGCGATTCCTCAATCGCTTTAGAAACTGAAGCCCAAGCAGCATCGCGAAATGATCGAAACAATAAAGAGAAGCGCTCCAACTCACGAAACAAGAAGCGGTTCCCACAACTGCGAGCGATCAAATCATGCAAGCGACTATCGAGCTGACTAGCATGCTTGGTGAAGCGTTTTCCTGGCTTAGCTTTTGCCACAAATTTCTTCAGATTCTGATGCAACTGTTCCAGCGCGACTCGATCAATCCTCCCAACTGCTAAACGAATCGCTTCGCATTCCAAAGCCTTCCTTACTTGTAAAATCTCGCGTATTTCTCGTCGGGTAAACTCACGAACCGTCGCTCCTCGATTGGGGAGCAACTCAACCACCCCCATACCAGCTAGCTCTGCCAGTGCCTCTCGAATAGGTGTCGCGCTGATCTTGAATTGCTTCTCAAGATTTTGTGTCACTAATCGAGTGGCGGCTGGAATCTTTCCCTGAACAATCTGTTCTAGCAACACCTTCACAATGTGCTGCCGTTTCGATCCATGGTCTACCGGCGTTTTTTTCCTGCTACTACCCCGCATGTGTAGACGCCTCTGCAAACCTCAGAACTTCCCCGATACAATTCTATAGAATGTAACACGCATTCTATAGAATTGCAATTCGGGAAACTGCGGCTGGAAATTCATCTAAAAATCAACGATGGATGCCGTTGGGTGAACTCCCCTCAGCAAATCTCAGGGTTTAACCCCAGGCTCTGCGATCGTCCGCGAAAGGAGTTCGTTTAGAACGATCCCTGCATACCGGCCCAGAAAGAAAGGCTTCGGCCCGGACCAAATGAGTGGGGGCTATTCAGCCGCAGATCTGCATACGAGCGACTAACCGGTGAATTAGCGAGGCGTTCTAGGGAGACTTTCGATCCAACCACCCTTGGTAGGCTCACGTCTGGTAGGTCTCGTCTTACTGATGGTCGTCTCCATCGCCCCCTCAGTGGTCACCACCTCCCCTGATTTTGCAGGAGTCATACCAGGCACATATCGAAAGGGATAACGCAGGAGACCACCCACCCCTTCTCCATGGCTTGCTGGCTTTACAGTTTCCTCTGCTTGTGCCTTCTCCTGACTGGGGACTGCCGAATCCGAGTTTGTTGAGTCGATGGATTTGGCTGTTGTTTCTGAAGCAGTTGCCTCGCGTTTATCTGAAAATGGATCCGCCAATGGACTACCAGGTGGGGCATTGATGTGCCGATGAAAACTTGGAGGTAGATCGATCGTTTGAGTTTCACGCCTCTTCGGATTCGGTTTCTTGCCCGCCGCCTTCTCGCCTACGCTTGAACCTTCATTAGCCTCGTAAGTAGCTAACTGCACCCCACTTTGATTCGGTTGATTGGCTACATTGCCGCTTGCCTCGGATGTCGTTTTCCCATCCGAGTTTTCCGTCTTCGGCCTCGAAACGCCTGGTAGGAATTTCACGGCAGGCTGGGACAAAATAACGCCACCATTTCTACCTTCAAAGCGTGTCACCAAGGTCAAACTTCGGCTCTCGCCACCCACCTCATCCCACGGCAACCAGACGCTATACGACTTGCCCATCGGAGCCTGACTCAAGTGCGATTTGAATTGGTCGGGAGTGAAAACATATTTCTTTTCTGGCTCTGGTGAATGTGGATCCATATTCTCTGAATCGAATATGTAAACCACCAATCCACCATCTACCTCAACCGCATCGGTATCTTCACCAGCATAAAAATAAATCCGTCCACCAAAACCTCGAATACCAGCCTGGCCAGGCTGATGAAGAATCGTGTCAGTCCAAATAGGCATGATTCTATCAGGCAGCTTGGCCTCGTCTTTATTTTCTTCCCAGGGCCATTTCCACGCTTTAGCGGGTGTAAAAACTTGGCAACCGCTGCTTGTAACCAATAAAGCAGCCGCTGCGAAAACATACATCACGACTGCAGCAGAGTAATTGATGCGACCCACAGGATTTTTAAAAGGAGATAATTTCATAGTCATATTCACTGTTGAATCTCCGCAGATTTTGCAGGAGCAACGAACTGCGTGGGAACAACTGCTGATGTCGCTCGACTAGTTTCGCTGTCCGGTCCTTGAAGATTAAGTGGGAGCGGGTCCGCTGGGACAGGTTCTACTACGCCAGGTCGATCACCCTCGATCCTTGGCGCCTTACCACTTGGATCAACATCTGGATAAATCACTTCCCACTTACCCTCTTCCGGAACCATCGATCCTGCAGGTGGAGCCATATTGATGTCACCATGAATATTAACCACATCACCGGCACACCAACTCATTCGTGCATACTCAATCTGCTTTACTCGCTCCATATCGTCCTGAGATCGTACGATGTGCGGGGTTAGAATGATCAACAATTCGGTGCGGCGATCAGCGACTGAATCGAATCGGAACAAATACTTCAGTACAGGAATATCACCGAGCACTGGCACTTTGCGGTGTACTTCTCGTTTGGACGAGGTGATCAAACCACCCAAGATGATCGTTTCACCGTTGGCTGCACTCACAGTCGCTTGAGCGGTCGTCGTATCAACTCGTGGTGAGCGAATAACAGTACCATCCAGCGACACAGCGACTGGAATACCCTCGGCTTCCGGTCCGAGACTTGACTTCTCGGCATCAATCTCCATCACCACATTTCCTTCGGGACTGATACGTGGCGTCACCCCCAGAATTAACCCGACATTCTCCAGCTCGACGTTATTCTGCGATCCGTTTTGATTAACGGTCGATCCAACAATACGCGGCACGCGTTGCCCTACTTGAATGAAAGCAGGTTGGTTGTCGAGCGTTAACACTTGCGGACGACTTAGAATGTCCATCCGCTTGGTTTCTTGTAATGCCCTCAGCAAGATACTGATATTCTGGCTACTGGCCGATAGCACTAAGCCACCAAACCCCAACTCCATATTACCGCGGCCTACATTAAAATTGCTCAAACCCTGACTTCCCAACTGACTGGCAGATCCCAACGCCAATGCAGACCCACTGTTTCCCAGCGGATTGGTACTATTGAAATTGAAGCCTGGATCGTTCGTTGCACCAATAATATTTTGCTGTGTGTTAGTCACGATTCCCGACGGTGTCGACTGCTGAGAAGTATTCGTGGTCGTTACAATATCGCCCAGCAAACTTCGGTCAAAAAGAACCGAATCCTGGATACCAAGCTCAACGCCAAATTCTCTTGCATCACCGAGTGCAACCTCAGCGATTAACACCTGAATCATCACTTGCGGTGGCTGTTCATCCAGCTTCTCGATCAACTCCCGAATCTCATCAAAGTATTTCGGCGTTGCGCTTAAAATCAATTTGTTTGCTACAGGCTCCGGTACAACAATCACCTCTTTCTCTAATTGAGCAAAGGGATTGTCAGACCCAGGACCAGCTGTTTCAACTTGTCGTTTATTGATCAGGAATTGATTGATAGCCAGAGCAACATCGGTGGCCGGCGCATTCTTTAACTGATAGACGAGACTGCGACGCTGCTTAGCGTCCGTCTCATCGAGACGCATGACCAAAGCTTCAACAATTTTCAAATCCCCCTCAGAACCAGTTGCGATGATACTATTACTGCGAACATCGACAGTAAATCGCAAGGGAGCCAGGGACGACTCACCAGGAGCCGATGAGAGCTGAGCGACCGCAGCTGCGCCGGTTTGACTGGGTAGCAACGAACGCAGAGTCTGAACCAAGCTAGTCGCATCCCCATTCTCAATCGGTAGAATCTTGATCCTGGCCGTCATGCCAGGTGAATCCAATTGTTTGATCAACTCTTCAATTAGAGAAAAATTTTCTGGAGGAGCAGAGATAATCAGACTGTTGTTTCGAGCGTTCACCGTAATCTGCGTATTTTCCAACACACCAGATACAATTTTCGCTTCGCCATTTTCGGACTCAGTGAGCAGCTCCATAGAAGCATTACTATCGGTCAGAGCCGTTTGAGTAATTGCAGCTTCTAAGGTTGTGGCTATATCAGCAGCCAGACTATGTTGAATCGGAAAAACTCGTGCGCGTTGCACTAAACTGGACTGAGGGACATCCAGTTGGGCAATCAGACGTCGTACTTCTGCTAGATCTCGTGGAGACGCATGTACGACGATAGAATTCGTACGTGAATCAACTGTCGATTGAATAACCGGCCCCAATTGCCCTCGATCATCGAAGAACTCTTCCAGGTTCCCCTGCAACACGGAGGCTTGCGCGTGCTTTAAATGAAAGACCTCGAATTGGGTTTCCGGCAAGACAGGTTGATCAAGCTTAGCGATCAATTCTTTCAATGCCTTTACTGCCTCGCCCCAACCAATCAACAAAATAGCATTCGGCTTGGCAAGCGGTGTCACTTCAGCGCGACCCTGGCGGGCACCCAGCAAATTCTCTTGGGTATCCTCAATGATTTCGGTGACTTGTTCCGAGTTCACATGGTTGAGTAGCAATACTTCAATCGCAGGCTGTGTTTGCCGACTGATCTGCTCCAACTGCTCGATGATCTCAGCGAGTTGTTTCAATTCCCGATCTCTACCTCGCAGAATGATCGCATCCAAATCAGGCAAAGTCTCTACTTCAATTCCTTCGAATTGCGGTATTGCGGGCAAGGCTCCACCTGTCGGTGGTTGGGCTTCTGTCGTTTTCGGAGCCTCTTGCTGCCACGATGCCAAACTAACAGGTCGCAAGCCAACGCTGCGAGGAATACCTTGATTACCCTGACGATCAAGAGGTACGGCCGCGGCCCCCTCCTGACGCAGTAAGTTGGGCGGTGCAATGATTTCCTTCAGTCGAGGCTGAACATCTCGTCTGAGCAACAATATTTTTTCTTGCTCATCACCACCAGGGACGACTCTTCTCTGCAAAGAATAAATCAGCCTTACCATCTGCTCGACGACCGGCGTTGGCCCCTCAATAAGCCATTCGTTTCTGCTGCTTATCTTCTGGATGGTGGTAAAGCCTGAAGAAGTCTTCACACGCAAGCGACTCGGATCGGTGAAATCGGGCTGAATCTTCTCCCCCAACAGTTGCAGTAATTCGCGACGCAAGCGCTCGTCCAGCTCCGCAGCCACAGGTATCAATCGCTGTGTGGCATTAGGAACATTGTTCACGACACCTCCTGCCACTGGAGTCGTGACGACATTTTCGGCGCTCGGGAGGCGAGACATGGTAGGTAATGATGTATTTCCTGGTTGGCTCATTTCGGCCATTTGCAACCAAGTAGAAAGCTGCTTATGAACAGCCTCGGTTGCTCTAACATAAAGTACCCCTTCGGCCTCATTACCGCTGGCAGCCAATTGCTCCGTTGGATATTGGGCCTTTAACTTCGCGATGACAGATTCTTGTTCCGTTGGCTTACACAAGTAGATCCGTAGCGATAATGGGGCCGAGACAATCGTGTTAACACCTGAGCCATTGATCGGGACTCGATCCAGGGTCTTTAAGACTTGCGAGGTCAGTTCATGGGCCCATTCCGGACCAGTCACCACCAAGCTATTCGATTGCGTTTCCACCTCACACATGACACCATCAGTCGAACCCAACAATGGCGCAAGGACACGCTGAGCCTCTGCCGCTGGTTTATGCGACAAAAGATAGGCTTTACGACTCGTCTGTTCCTGAACAGCGAAGCTCACGCTCGCAGTCAATAAACAACACAAAACGATGAACCAATTGTTCAGACTTTTGGCAAGCATCCTTGCTTCCAATCTGTGTAAAGTGAATTGCTTTGGTGGGCGTTCGTTCAATCGACGGTGCAATCTATAA
>JAUMAI010000075.1:0-3311 GCA_032116775.1 Pirellula sp.
TGCCCCGCGGTGATCCGCTTGGAAACCTAAACATTATCGCTGAGGGCTATGAACAGGGACTTGGGTTCCTAAAAGGAGTAGCCATCGACCAACATTTTGCCCAGCGGAATCGTTTTCGAGACATGACTCAACTTATCGCTACCTATCCACAGCTTCTCGGAATTGGTATCGATGAAGCAACCGCAATCATCGTCCAAGGCTCGCACGCTGAGGTGGTGGGGCGTGGAAATGTTTCTTTCTATGATGCTGCCCTTGCCGTTAATCCTTCACCGACGCAGCCAGAACCCACAACAGAAAAACCTGCTTCATCGGACGATACGACTGAGGGAGCGCCTTCGTCCGAAAGCCCAGGCTCACCAGTTCAGGATTACTTGTCACTTCCAGCGGGTAGTCGTTACGATCTTGCGAAAAGAGAAAAACTTCTCTCGCCGAGCGCCCAAGAAACTCCATGAATAACTCAACTCCCTCAGCCCTAACCATTGCTGGCTCTGATCCATCGGGCGGGGCGGGCTTACAGGCCGATCTAAAGACATTCCAGGCCCACTCTGTTTACGGAATGTGTGTGGTTACCCTCATCACCGCACAAAATACGGCTGGAGTTAGTAAAGTGGAACTTCTTGCTCCAGAACTAATATCCCAGCAACTTGAATCGGTTCTCCGAGACATTCCCCCAAGCGTTATTAAAACTGGTGCTTTAGGCTCAGCATCTATCATCGAGTTGGTTTCGAGCTATTTGGCAACGCAGGTCTCGCCGATAGTTGTCGATCCCGTCATGGTCAGCAAACATGGTCATTCACTGGCTGAGGACTCTGCTGTGACTGCGCTCAAAAGACACCTACTACCGATAGCCACTATCATCACTCCCAATCGCTTTGAGGCCGAACAACTGACCGGAGTTAAGATCGATTCCATCGCTTCAGCTTTAGTAGCTTGTAAATCACTCCACGATAGTGGTGCTGCCGAGGTCGTTTTGAAAATGGGTTGCTTTGAGGGAGAACAATTACTTATTCATTCCATGCGTGACCGTTATGAGATCTATCGCAAGCCACATCTCGATACACGCTCATTGCATGGAACGGGCTGCGTACTATCAGCTCTGCTAACAAGCCACCTCGCGCTCGGTAACACTTCACTCCAGGCCGTAGCTGCCGCAAACGACTCGCTGCATAATTCCATACGGCATGCCCCTAGGCTGGGAGAAGCCTTTAAAAACGGTAGCGGCTTTGGCCCAGTAGGTACGAATCATTTCAAATCAGCAGCCAATCGATAACATCTAGCCTTAACAACAATGAAGATATTTATGCGACGGATTCCATTAACCAGCCTCGCCATATTTTTTGTAATCCAAGCAACTATATTTGGCACTGTAAAACTCCACGCTCAAGTGACCGGTGCGCCGGCCTCACCGGACTGGTTGATTGATCCAGCTCCTTACAAAGCTAAAGTGGAAGTCTCCAGCGATAGTAAACAAATCGAGTTGAGCAATGGATTAATCCGACGCCTATTTCGTCTTAGCCCTAACGCTGCCACCGTAGCTTTAGACCACTTAGGCACGCAACAGTCTTTAATTAGAGCGGTCCGGCCCGAAGCCAAAATAACCATAGATGGAACAACGTTTTCCGTCGGAGGACTCGTTGGGCAAGCGAACCATGCTTTTTTGACACCGCAGTGGTTGGACGAATTGGAGAATGATCCGAAAACCATGCAATTCGTGGGTTATCAGATAGGCAAACCTTTAGAAAGATTTGCTTGGAAACGCAGCCGCCATCATGACACCAACGCAAACTGGCCGCCACCGGGAGTGACTTTAGCTCTTGAGTTCGCCTTGCCCAGCTACGACCCCACGGCGATGGCATCAGAGGCTGGCCGTGATCTTCTCTTCTCGGACAACTTCAATGATCTTGACTCCACTTGGGAGCTCAAACAATCGGACCGATCTGAACGCATCAGCTTTCAAAACGAAGGCAAACCGGGGGAAATCTATGCCCTCTCAAATACCCATTGTTTTGCGACACGTTCGCTTCCCAACGGAACCTCCATTATTGAAGCTGATATTGATCCAGGAACCGACCGCGATAGCAGCTGGGGACCAGGCTTGGCACTTCTGCTACCTAATCGAATCATCGATGTAAACTTAAGACCAGGTGACCGCGGCTTGCACGGTAACTTCGAACTAAGGGACAATGGCCAGTCTGGATTAGCAACAATTCCTGAACTATGCAGCGAGGATGGAGGACTTGATGCGGGACGCGTCTATCGACTACGTGCTCGAATCGAGTCGAAGAAGATTATTTGGGAAGTTGCAGATGCGAATGCAAAGAAACTAGTCTTTTATAAGTTGTTTGAAACACCGCATGATGGACCATCTCCTAGCCACATGCGTGTGGGCAAAACCGATCGTCAAGGAGGTGCGGGAGATGAAGCCAATAATCAAGACGAGAATTGGTATCGCTCGAAAATCGTTGCCGTTCGCTGCTACGGCCCACTCGATGCTCAAAAACTCAAATCCCTGGCACAGCCTAGCCAAGCGATTAAGGTCATTGTGAATTACGAACTCTACGATGGCCTGCCGTGCTATTGCAAATGGCTAGATGTCATCAATCTGTCCGATAAACCGATTAGAATCGACAGTTTTACAAGTGAAATACTAGCCGCGGTTGAATATTCCTCTGAAGTGGATGAATTATCGACTGCCGGTAGAACGACCCCAAATTTTCACATTGAAACCGATATGGCCTTCGGGGGAATGATGGCTACCGGCGCTAATCGGCGATCCTTCCGCTGGCTTCCAGATCCCGACTTCCACACTCAGGTCAACTATGAGAAGAAAACGCCTTGCCTACTTGAGGTTGGCCCCGATCTTGGTCCCGCGATCGAATTGAAGCCGCAAGAGACTTTCCACAGTTATCGTAGTTGGATTCTGCCTCAAGATAGTACTGACCGCGAACGCAAAGGTTTAGCAGTACGACGCCTCTATCGATATGTCGCTCCCTGGACTACTGAAAATCCACTGATGATGCATCTCATTGCATCGGATGATAATTCTGTAAAACGCGCGATTGATCAATGCGCCGAAGTCGGCTTTGAGATGCTTATCATGAGCTTTGGCAGTGGCTTCAACGTTGAAAATCGCCAACCGGAGAATATTGCGAAAGCGAAGGCCTTTTCCGATTATGCCCGTTCAAAAAATATCGAAATTGGCAGCTACTCTCTGCTCGCTTCACGAAGAATCAGTGACGAACATGATGTCGTCATGCCAGCTGGACTCAAACCTGTTTTTGGTAATTCTCCCTGTCTTCAAAGCGCATGGG
>JAUMAI010000075.1:3321-8153 GCA_032116775.1 Pirellula sp.
ATGGGGACAAGCTTACTTCCAACAGCTTTATGATTTTTATCGTAGCAGTGGCTTCACGCTGCTGGAACATGATGGCTCCTACCCAGGCGACCCATGTGCCAGTGAAAAACATCCGGGACACGCACATCTGGAAGACTCACGGTGGCGTCAATGGGAGTTGATTTCCACGTTCTATCAATGGGCTCGCAGCGAAGGCATCTACTTGAATGTGCCTGATCATTATTTCATGTCCGGTTCAAACAAGACCGGAATGGGTTACCGCGAAGTGAATTGGTCGCTTCCAAGAGCACATCAAGTAATACACACTCGGCAAAACATTTTTGACGGCACATGGGAAAAACTGCCGAGCATGGGTTGGATGTTCGTACCACTCACTCAATACCACGGTGGTGGGGCAGCCGCTACGATCGAGCCTCTTTCGGAACATCTAGATCATTACGGAAGAATGCTCGATTCAAATCTAGCCCTCGGCGTTCAGGCTTGCTATCGCGGTCCAAGACTTTTTGACAGTGAGGCAACCAAGGCCTTGGTGAAAGAAAAAGTAAGTTGGTACAAAAAGTATCGAGGAATCTTAGAAAGTGATCTTATTCACGGCCGACGTGCAGACGCACGGGACATCGACTGGATGCTACACGTCAATCCCCAACTAGCGCAATGCGGGATGCTTATTGTCTTTAACCCGCTTACTACCGAACAAACACGTAAACTGACCCTACCGCTTTATTACACCGGTCTCGCCGATTCCGCCAAAGTAATCACCCCGAACGGCACAGCTTCAGTGCAGAAGCTGAGGCGTGATTATTCCATCGATGTAACAATCACGGTTCCGGCAGAAGGTATGACATGGCTTGTTTTTGAAAAACCGTAATTCTCAAGCTAGTTTACTTATCAGTCCCGTTACGCATCGGGAGGAGACTTTGCCATCGTTGCTCTAGAGTCTGCATGCTTCGAGGGATTATGGATAACCAACGGTTTCCGACGAGCTCAGGAGTCGGGCTTAGTTGCCTGACACCCCGCCGCCATTAGCGTAGCAATTCCATCGCAGACTCATTGAAGACGGCCTGCCACTGTGGCGCTAAAAGACAATCACTATCCTCTTGGGCAAAACCACGATTCGCTAGTTGCTCAGTCGTTGGGGCATAATAAATGTAACCATTGGAGTAGCCGCATACTGCGATGAACTGATCTGGAAATTTCGCTTTAATTTCCAAGCCAACGGAAACAGTCAACTCTCCCGGAAAAGTCACTATTCGTAAATCGCCTAATCGTAATCCAATCATTTCCACATCGATCGTTCTCGATCGCATGTCTAATATTTCCGCCTCATGCATACGTAGTAAGCGAAGATTGGTCTGCGCTCGGGTAATCTCCTCCATCAAGAGAATATTACCGAGATAAGCTTCTACATTCCTCTGCGAGTTTGCGTCAAATATTTTTCGTGTGTCATCCTTCATCTGCTGTTGGTGCAGGTAAGTACCCGAATCCGCTGAAGGAAAATCAGGAAAGACTTTCTGATTGGTATAAGCTTTGTAAAACTCTTTAAAATTTAAACTTGTACCTTGCAGCTTCTGAGTTAATCCCTCACTGTACTCGCGAATTTGCTGGATTGTCGGCTGTAGGTCGGCAAGTGGTAACTTGACGATTTTATTTTTCCAAGCGAAGTTTTTGTTTGACTCCGGCTGTGTATTTCTCACTGCTTTCAAAACTGTCAGCCCTAGCATGGTGCCTAGCGTTTCAGCATTACGCGGCTGCGAATTGTCCTTGTAGCCCACAGGGTTGATGTCACCACCGCAGCCTTGCAGAAAAAACGCAACAACATCGCCTCCAAGCTGCTCTTCGATTACTTTCGAAGCATACCCGGTCAGGTCTGCTGTATTACCACCGGAGGGTGTACCTAAAATTGGATGACAGGCAAATTGATATAGGACCGCTTTGCAGTTACCTGAAGTAGTTTCACACTTAACCACTGTTACATCGGGATCGATCGGCCCAATTCCAACAATTTCTTGATCATCGGGAAGACTATACGCATGCCGATAATCCGCTTCACGTCCATTTTTTAAACGTATCCGGCGGTTTTGACTGATACGGGTTTCTTTTTCTTTCCCAATGCCGATCTTGACCAACTCCAGATTGCCTATCGCATGTTCAACCGCCTTAACTGTGCGTTCGACGACATCAGATGAGGAGTTTCCATGGCAATGACTGGTATTGATAAGTATGTGCTGAGCTGGAATACCGAATTGACTGGAAAGTGCGTCACGAACTTGAGCTAAATAGTTTTTGGGTAGAGGTCCAATTCGTTCTAGTGCAACAACGTCTAACGTGATAATCACGTACCGTTGTGATTGAACTTCTATGACCATTGCTTTGGCATACAATGGATCACTAACAGGCCCAGCCTGATAGTCCGTAATGTCTCCCTTGCCGACTCCAACTTTGATCGGGCTAGCTTGGCTTCCTTGGATAGCAGAAACCAAAGAAAGCCACGCCAACACAATGAGTAAGATGTGAAATCGGCTCGCGTTTGTCATAATAAACAGTTCGCTCAATCTTCGTTGGCTCTACCCGTAGCTTGGGTCATCAACGACACTATCACCAAAACTAAAAACCCGACAGGAATAGTCACAATACCTGGCTGGCTGAAGGGAACGAGTGCATCTTCTGCCTTCAAGCCATAGATTTTGGAATACGATTCACCACTCAATAGAATCCAGGTAAGTGAACTAAACATACCGACGAGAATAGAGGCTGTGATTCCCTGCCTAGTAGTTCCTTTCCAAAACAAGCGCATCACTAAAGAAGGTAAGTTTGCTGACGCCGCCACGCTGAAAGCCCAACCGACCAGAAAACTTACGTTCATTTTCTGGAAGAGGATTCCCAAAATGATCGCGATAAATCCCACGCCGACTGCACTTATTTTCCCGAGCCGTACCTTCTCGTGATCGTTTATTTCCCATTGCAGATAGCTGGTAAAGACGTCATGTACGACAGCTCCGCTAGCAGCGACGATTAATCCACTTACGGTACCTAACACTGTGGTGAACGCGATCGCAGAAATGATCGCAAAGAGTAACTCGCCAAAGCTGCGAGCTAACAAAGGAGCAGCCATATTACTGTCTGACAGATCCAGAGCTCCACTCGTCATTGCCCCCAGTCCAATGTAGAGCGTCAGAACATAAAAAAATCCAATAGTCGCGATTCCAACCACTGTACTCTTGCGAGCAGCAGCCTCATCTTTAACGGTGTAATACCGTATCAAGATATGAGGCAACGAAGCTGTACCGCAGAATAACGCTAACATCAACGATAGGAAGTCGATTTTAGGAGCGAGACTTTCCCCTCGAATCCCCTGAAACATTGGCGCTTGGCCAGGCCGAAGAATATCTGCCCCCATGGTAGGCCTCGACGTGTAGGTTGTGACCTTGGCTCCATCTTCTGCCGTTGATGGCGTACTCTTCCACAAAACAATCTCACTCTCTCGTAAAACCTGGAAGAACTCTAAAGGTCCAACCGGACCGGTTTCTTTTTGACCATTCGGCAGGGCAAGTACATGTCCAGCTGGACGTAATTCTCCTTGACCAGGCCCACTCCCTTTAGGCAATCCGTTGATCTCAGTCGTTCCATCCAAACGCTTGACCACTTTCTGCGATTCGAGAGCAGAAGGGCTTTCTTCAACTTTAAAACCACGTTGTAGAATCAAAATCGTCAGGATGAAACTGAAAAATACGAGCAAACCACCCTTAAGAAATTGAACATAGGTGGTCGAGGCCATACCGGCTGTCATAACAATGACTACCACAACAGCTCCGACAAGAACTACACCTACCCAATGAGGCAAATGCAGAAGGGGTTGGATTAATGCACCGGCTCCAACCATCTGCGGAATAAGATAGAAGATACTCACAACCAAAGTGCTAATGGCTGCCGCCAATTTGATACCGCGAGAATGAAACTTCGCATCGAGTGCATCAGCGAAAGTATATTTACCCAAACGACGCAATGGTTCAGCTACGACAAAAAGTGCCACGACCCAACCAGCTAAATATCCAATTGAATATAAGAAGCCGTCGTAACCATAAAAGGCGATCATACCGCAGATACCGAGGAAGGATGCCGCAGATAGATAATCCCCCGCAAATGCAACGCCATTGACAAACCAATGAATTTGTCCACCTGCGGCAAAATAGCTATGAGCACTTCGTGTCCGAGCCCCGAGGTAAAAACTCAACCCCAGGGTGATGGCCACAAATACAGCGAATATGAGAATTGCTAACCAGGAAGTGTCACCCATGGCTATGCTCCCTTATCGCTTAAAGGACCACTCATTGACCTATCCGAGTTCGATTTTTGATCTCGACAGAGCCATGAATAGATGAGAGCCAACACTAATGCAGCTGCAATCAATCCGAAACCATACCAGATTGCTAGGTTAATGCCCGCGAAAGGCACTCGATCCATCACTTCAGGAACAAACGTATTCAAGAGAACAAAGGCTGCGTAAAGAAGCAGGTAAACGGTAAATAAAATCACGCCATATCGACTATTTCTTTGGGTGATATGGGCAGGTGCATACTGACGATCTTCAGCCGAATGGCCACTCAAATCGACCACAGCAACTCCAGTTCTCGAAAAGGTGGGAAGGGAACTACGATGAGCAACAACGACGATACGCAGCGTCAAGGATTAGCAGTGTGGACGAAAACTGGACGTCATGCAACTGGATAATGCGAGGCCTTATTTTCATAGCCAAGTCTAAAACACGCCGGATTGTTCACTGCTATCGGTAGGAACTTAGGGTGCATTGGTGATTATGCGCTGTAGGCCCCTCT
>JAUMAI010000076.1:0-359 GCA_032116775.1 Pirellula sp.
CCCCAAAACCCCAAAACCCCGACAGTTGATTATTATTTTAATTATTCGTCAAACTTCCTAAAACTTAAATGCTGCAAAGCTAGTTTGTCAGTTGCTGTCACGCTTGGTGGCACACAACTCATCTTCAAGTTATTCTTTTGATTTCGCCTGGCTAGCGATCAGGGCTTTGAGCTCTTTAATTTCGTCGCGGTAGGATTGGATTTCTGCATCGACTGTTGCGACCTGTGCTTCGAGTGAATTTCTGGCGGTTGCGATCTCGTCACGCTGCTCTGAATCTTCCGCCTTGTCTTTGAAAATTGTGTATGCCAACGTACCGTAACCAGCGGCGCACGCTACATACGCCGAGCTTCCGCAAACCT
>JAUMAI010000076.1:369-1132 GCA_032116775.1 Pirellula sp.
CGTGCTTCATTTCCTTAGTTTCGTGCAAGATCGCGTCAACGTCAATTTTCATCCGGTTTACTTACTCGGCCAGCTCGGTGACACTGTTAGTCTCTTCCCGGTCAACACCGTCCAGTGATTACCGCATAACAAGAATGTTGACAGGCTTGCAGTCGATGAAGTCGCCCAAGACCAGATCAAGAGCCCTGAGCAGCTCAGCTTTGGACTGGTAGGCCCGCTCAATGCGCGTCTCGTTGCAATCCTCGTAGACTGCCTCGATGGTGGCGATCAAGAAGTTTAGGAACACCATGGCGTTAATTAGGATGCAAGAGAGCCAAAGGAACCACATCGCATACCTTTCGACTGGCGGCAAAAACAGGAACGTGTCCGTCTTAAAGTCGCCAAGACTCTGCCTGAACGTGAACAGGATGTACGGAAGTAGATTGAAGTCGGCGATGCCTTGGTACTCTCCCATGGGGTCTTTGGCCATCGTTTCATCGAACTTAATGTTCATCACGTAGAATATGAACGTGAACGTGATGTTCAAGTAAATGAAGAAGAGCATGAATGGCATAGCCCGGTAGAAAACCCCACTCAGCATCGCCACGAGGTAGCCTACGCTGCTGAACACTGAAGCTACGTTCAGGATCTTGAAGAAGCCAGTGAAATCTCTATCCTTTTATCATATCCAAATGCTAAACAATGCAAACGTTGTCATGGAATGGTACATAAAGAAGATGGTTGCAATGAAGTCACGTAAGTTTTGTTTATCCTGTTGTTCTAT
>JAUMAI010000076.1:1142-2107 GCA_032116775.1 Pirellula sp.
CGTTGTGATAGTGCTCGCTCCGCCACTTCCCTTTTTCCTCGGTTTGAGAATCCTGGCATCACTGGATAGAACGCTGTCTACTTCCGGCTCAGCTTGGTTCTCTTGTTGGTAGCTGATTACCTCAAGGATGAGGACCAAAACGGAGGATATGAGTACCAAGATATCGTTGTAGTTCCAAATGGACTTGAAGTACGCGAGCTTCTCCACTATCATCTGGCGAACCTCAAACGCGCCAATTGCGAGAATTGCCAAAAGCGCGTTTACCGCGCAAATGATGATACGCGCTCTGTCATATGATTCAGCGTCTGCATTTTCGTCGAAATTCATGAGGGCTGAGGAGAGCAGTGAAAGCACGAAGGAGGTGAGTTAGATGATGAAGAACACGAAGTAGGCAGTCTTGAGCGGACCGCTCCACTGGTAGTCGATGAAGTCCTTGATGTACTAGGTCCTGAAGATTGACAAACGCTCGCTGTGTGCCAGGACTTCAAGGATATCGCTTACCTTGCCAACATTTGACTTGTTGCTGCTTTTAGCAATCGGGTAGATGTTGGCATGGTAGGTGACAGGTCGCTCCTTCGATGATTCGCGAGTGTGTGCGTTTCGTGAGTTCTTGGATTCTTGCAGCAGGTCGGTGGATTTTTCCGCCTACATTAAATCGGAATCGTGTTGTTTGTGAGAGTGGTGCTCGTGCGAATGATTGCATTCTTTCGGGAACGGGAAAATTTCTTCGAACAAGTAATAATAAGCATCATTGTCGTGCAGAAGCGACTCGATTGAATCTGGGTAGTTTTCAATGGCCGTGCTATAATCCTCGTGGAAGACTGGGAACGCCTCGAGATACTCCATTTCATTGGATTCAAATCGATAGGAGCATAAGCTTGAATTAAGCAAGGGCACAATGTCGAGACCCAACTTGAGAATGTTCAGCAAGAGGGGTCTGACCAGGAAAGAGTTGCGCACGTTGT
>JAUMAI010000077.1:0-18781 GCA_032116775.1 Pirellula sp.
ATCAACTTTGATCATGCCGCGCCAAACGGTGCGCGACCGATCTTGTAAGGCTGCCTTGTAGAGAAAATCGCTGCGACAATGTTCAGCTCGATGGTGCTGAACGGTATTGTAGGTTAGTTGCTGGCGATCTTGAGTGAACATCACTCCAGTGACTTGCGATTCAGCACCAGGTCCACAGAGGGCTACCTGTTGGCTGACTTGGGAAAACCGGCTCCCCAATGCGGCAATCGTCCACTGCAAAGATGCGTCGCGCATCAGCTTGGCTCTTTGGTGAGCGAAGTGCCAGGTGCCTCGTCCCCAATCTTGCAGGTTCACATAACGTAAACGAGCGTTGGGCTGCAACACAATCTCGACTGCACCGCAGTGGAAACCGCTCGCGTTAGAATCGGGTGAATTGGATTCGTAGAGGAAGGTCGCTTCGGCTCCTTCTTCTAGAACAATCAACGTATGTCCCAGATCGGTTCCACCATTCGACATGCCTGCCAAGACATGGAAGGGTTCTCGCACCACGACACCTCGCGGAACATACAGCAATTGGCCACCTAGCCAACATGCGGCATGTAAAGCTGCAAAGCGATCTTGCGATGGATCCACTACGCTGAAGAGATATTTCTGCACAATCTCTGGATGCTGAACGGCCAGCGTTTCCAATGATCCGAACAGAACACCTTTCTGCTGGGCGGTTGGGGACAGTTGGCTGCGGCGTGTGAAACTGTTCACAATTTCCATGCTGCCAGCTAACTCGATTCCCTCCGTAAGCCAACAGGGAAGTTGTAGTCCTTCATGTTGTGCTTCAAGCGGTAGAGCGAAGCGATTCAGTTGAAAGGAACGCAAATCGCTGCGCATCCAATCCTCATCGCTGCGGCTGGGCCAACTCATGGCGTTGAATTGGCTCCAAGCTTGCCGGCGATGTTCTTCCAGCCAAGTGGTTCCGGCTGAATGTTTCAGGAATTGTTCGAAGGTTGCCGTATCAAAGGTCGGCACTAGAGTCGATGACGACATATGTCTCTTTTTCCTTTAGTCTCTGAATTCCCTAAAATCTACAGTCATTTGGGCCCAGGTCTTACCGACCAGTGCGGTAAGACTCCTCTGGTGCAGAGGCTGGGTGGGTGACACGGATTTAGGGTTATCCTACAGAGCCTTCCATTTGCAATTGAATTAGACGGTTCATTTCAACGGCGTATTCCATTGGTAGTTCTTTCACCAGAGGTTCGATGAAGCCGTTGACGATCATGGTGCTTGCCTCCGCTTCGGAGAGACCACGACTCATCAGGTAAAACAGTTGTTCTTCGCCGATTCGCGATACGCTCGCTTCATGTCCGACGCTGACGTCCTGTTCCGCAATTTCGATATAAGGGTACGTATCCGATCGACTTTGAGGATCGAGGATCAATGCGTCGCAAACGACATTGCATTTGCTGTTCTTGGCATTTTTCTCAACACGGACCAAGCCACGATAACTGCTGCGTCCACCACCCTTGCTGATGGACTTGCTGATGATTTGGCCGGTGGTGTTGGGTGCAGCATGGACTAGTTTCGCACCAGCATCCTGGTGCTGGCCTTTGCTTGCGAACGCGATGGACAAGATCTCGCCGCGAGCTCCTGGCTCAACCATGTAGACTGCTGGATACTTCATGGTCAGCTTGCTGCCCAAGTTTCCATCAACCCATTCCATCGTAGCATCTGCATAGGCAACAGCTCGTTTGGTAACAAGGTTATAGATATTGTTAGCCCAGTTTTGGATTGTCGTGTAGCGACAACGGCTGCCTCGTTTGCAGATGATTTCGACGACCGCCGAGTGCAAGCTTTCGCTGCTATACATCGGAGCGGTGCAACCTTCGACGTAGTGAACCTTGGCTCCTTCGTCGACGATGATCAATGTTCGTTCAAACTGTCCCATGTTTTCTGCGTTGATGCGGAAATACGCTTGCAGAGGAAAGTCAATTTTGACGCCCTTGGGTACGTAGATAAACGAACCGCCGGACCACACTGCCGAATTGAGTGCGGCAAATTTGTTGTCAGTCGCTGGAATGACTGTGCCAAAATATTGACGCACCAAATCAGGGTATTCACGAATCGCTGTATCGGTGTCGGTGAAGATCACACCTTGATTCGAGAGTTCTTCTTTAAGCGAGCCATACACAACTTCACTTTCGAATTGTGCTTTCACGCCTGCTAGAAACTTTTTCTCTGCTTCAGGGATGCCCAGTTTGTCAAAGGTATCTTTGATTTCCTGAGGGACTTCATCCCAAGTTTTACCCTGCTTATCTGTTGGTTTTAGGTAGTAGTAAATGTCTTGGAAGTCGATGGCGATATCACCACCCCAGTGAGGCATTGGCTTGGAATTAAAGATTTCCAAACCCTTCAAGCGATATTGTCGCATCCACTCGGGCTCGTTCTTCATTTCCGAAATCTGATTGACGATTTCGGCATCAATACCCTTGCGGGCTTTGAAGAATGCCTTCGATTCGGTGCGGAAATCGTATTTGTTGATTTCTCCAATTCCATCTTCGGTCTGGCCGATTACATCTGTTGCCATGAATGGCACTCTCCGTTGTTTGCCGTCTACTATTAGTCGATTGTTGTTAGTGAATTAGCCGGGGAAGATTGTTGTACAAACGCTGTGCGGTTTACCGCTTACACGGATGCTTCTACAGCTTCCTCTTCGTTGGAACCTAGCATGGCTCGATTGGCTTGCTCAGCTTCGGGATAGGTTCGGCGAATACGCTCGTATCCAGAGTCATGAAGTTCGCGAGCCAATTCGGCACCACCTGTCTCCACAATGCGTCCACCCAGCATGACGTGAGTGAAGTCAGGTGGATTGTGTTCGAGCAATTTGTCGTGGTGGGTGATGATGAGTAGTCCCATCTTTTCGCGTCCGATTTCAGCAATGCTCTCGCTGGCCAGTCGGACAGCATCGGCATCCAAACCGCTGTCTGTTTCGTCGAGGATGGCAAACTTTGGCTGGAGCATAGCCAAGGTTAAAATTTCAGCCCGCTTCATTTCCCCGCCGGAGAAGCCATCGTTCACATAACGCTTGGCAAACTCTGGATCGATTTTGAGTTGTTCCATTTTCCCTTTGAGTTCCTTGCGGAATTCACGCATTGGGATGAGCTCTTCCCCTTCCTTGCGATCAGGGCGACGCACGTTCGTGGTTGCATGTCGCAAGAAGTCCGCCATCTTCACGCCAGGAATGGCGACTGGTCGTTGGAATGCCATAAACAAACCAAGTCGCGCTCGTTCGTCGGCTTCCATGGCAAGAACATCGTGGCCGTCCAGGGTAATTGAACCATCGGTGACTTCATAATTCGGATGTCCCATGATGGCCAAGCCAAGGGTGCTTTTGCCCGAACCGTTGGGGCCCATCAAAGCATGGGTCTCGCCATACTTCATCTCGAGATTGACACCTCTCAAAATGGGCTTGCCAAGCACTGAAACATGTAGATTCTCAATTTTCAAAACGTGAGTCATCTTTAGCAGCTTTCCCGCTTCATTATCTGTGGCTGTGAAACGTCTTGAATCCGTAATGTTTTCAAAACGACAACGTATATAAAGTCACTTATGAGTGATTAACTACCGGTCTCAACGCTGGCGACAGGTCGAAACTGACAACTGCCATGTCCATCCAGGCGGCAACATGCAAGTTCCATTTGTTGGCCCATCGCGGTGCTGAGAACTTCTTTTTCCATTTCGCACAAGTGTCGATTTTGCGGATCACCATTGACCAGTTCGGGATAGGGACATGCCTGCACCTCAAGAACAGGGAGTTGTCCATTGGCGATTAGGGCGGCGGGAATCTTGCGTTCTCCCAGCACTTTCGCCAAATCCGCTAAACGATCTGATACCGTCGTTCCTTGAATTTCTGCCCGATAGGCTCTCCCTATTCGGGAAGAGACTCGATGCAGCAGAGATTCTTTCAGAGGTCCATTGGGAAGAACGTTTATTTCGTGCCAGAGAGCGAGAGCCAAATCGGCATAACTCACTCCTGCGTAACGAAGACCCAAATTGGTGATTGAGTATCTGAAAGAAGGTCGTCCTCGACCTACACCCTGTTTCTCTTTGACGATCAGCTTGAGTTGTTCTAGTCGATCCAAGCGTTGTCTTACGGCAGTTGCCGTAACTTCCAGTTGGTCCATCAATTCCTGGATGGTTAGGCTGCGATGCCGGCGCAACAAATCCAAGACAGCTTGATCAATCGGCCTGATAGCCTGACCAACGCTGTCATCCACCACCGTTGCCTCTAAGAATGTTTCGCTAGAATCGTCCATTACCCAAAAGCCTCGCGAAGCGACAAAAATCAACACTTCCAAGGTACTTTAGGAATGGAAAGTTTTTTTGACAAGTAGCGTTGTGGAAAATCTGCGGTAATTTTTTACGCCCTTCAGGCCGCAAAATCTGAAAGTAAGGGCGGAAAGAGTGGCATATTGAGATAAAGTCTCAGGAAGGTAGGGCTGAGGGGCTGGGGAGGGATGATTTATGGGTTTCTCTTCCACCGAGCGGTGGGGTTAGCGACCGCCGGGCGATAAGTTGGGCCAGTGCGCGGCAATTGTCGACGCGGGTCATGCGTGGCCGGTGTCTCATCCTCAGCTCGCATCTGCAAGCCACCGTAGCAGCGATTAAACTGCTCGACGAAGCCCCCCGAGCTTTCCGACAGGCAGACTGTTCCAACCACCCGATTGGCTTGTCGAATCAAGCCATTCATGGGACCTCGATCGAAGCTCGACATGGCTTGGTAACCTCCTTGAACCTCGACCTTGAAAAATAACTCCACCACGAAGCGTCGTTTTAGTCACCAAAACGACTTATGCGTAGTCCAAACCGGTGATTTCGCGTACGCGTTCCTGATAATTTCCCAACAGCCCTCCGACGACATCCCAACGATCGGCGCGACGCAACTCAATGTCTCCCTGCTCATTAACACGGATGATTGCATTGGGAGTCACTCCGGATCGAACTAGATCAGAAGCGGGTAGATCATGCTCAGTGACCACGGTCATCAATGTTTGACCGGTCATCTCAATAAAACGCATAGCTGAAAATCCTTGACAATAGGCAAAATGATCCCTTGATATTAGCAGCAACTTTTAAGGAAACAACAATCAGGAACAAGCCTTACTAACGATCTCCTTTAATTCCTTAACTCTCTCGGTTGAGATTGTGGAGTTTCTGCCAGATTCGCATGCTGCGCCGCGGACCGCAACTAATGCGGGATGAACTCGATAAATCAAGCTTTCCAAGTCATCTCGTTTGAGTGATCCGGCGCACACCAATTGGATTCCTGCGCTGTGTAGGTTCGAGCGATATTCCTCTAGTTTTTCCAGGTCGATGTAATCAAAAAGCGTACGACCATCTTTTTGAAAAGTATCGATCAGCAAAAACGTGGCTTGGAGTTGTTTCGCAAATTCGAATACATCTTGCCAAGCTGGGGAGTCTGCATTGATTTCATCGGCATAGAAGACTGGAACTAATTTCAAGCAGTTTGGCAATTGTTGCGACCAAGCAAGTAGTTCATCGCGCCATCGACCGTTTCTACGGCAATTCGCCAGGCCAACTTTGGTGAAGGTTAAGTCTGGTATCTGAGAGAGGGTCTGCAGCCACTGCGCCCGATCCATTTCTTCCCATTCGCCACCCGCGGTGCTCAGTGGGATGTGGCCTCTTGGAATCATTGCAATTGACCTCAGCGAATTAGGGTTGGGCTGGCCGAGGGAACCGGATTGCGGCTCCTTAGCGTCTAGCCAGTCGCAGCCGCCAAGCAAAGCAGAGCGAGCTTCCGCGGAATCTCGGACCGAAATCAATAACCGAGTTACGTCAGGGGGGAAAAACATGCCAGGCTCAGCAGGTTCTCAGGGGCTTATTTAAAACACACTCTACCTAATTCGTCTGTAACTTGGGCATTTTTGGGCTACTGCCCAAACATCATCTTGTCAAATGTTCCCCACTACAGTCATGATGTCCCTAGGTTATACCTTTATGGGATATCTCGACAGTGGTCCGGCCAATGGGAGGGGACGGGTGGATTTTCAGTTGATCGAAAGCCAAATCGACTTTGACGAGTTGTGTCTGCGCTTAGCCGGATCAGACTGGCTAGGCTTTGACACGGAATTTGTCTCCGAGGATTGCTACCGCCCCGACTTATGCCTCATCCAAGTAGCCAGCCGGGAAGAATTGGCAATCATCGACCCGACAGGTTTGAGTGATATTACTGCATTTTGGGAATTATTGCTCGACCCAGCTCGTCGTGTGGTGGTCCACGCGGGACGAGAAGAAGTGCTCTTTTGCTTCCGTGCCACAGGTCAGCTCATTCCAAACTTATTCGATATCCAATTAGCGGCTGGTTTCGTGGGTATGGAATATCCAGCCTCTTACGGGAATCTGTTGCAGAGGCTGTTGGGGTATCAGCTAGACAAAGGTGAGACCCGGACAGACTGGCGAGCTCGGCCGTTGACGAAGGCTCAGTTAGATTACGCGGCTGAAGATGTGGCACATCTAGACAAACTGCATGCTCGATTGACGAATCATCTCTCCGAGACGGGAAGGTTAGAGTGGTTACACGCTGAGACCAGCGATTGGTTACATCGTCTCGTAAAAAATGAAAACCAAGAACAGTGGCATAGGCTCAGTGGTGCACAGGGGCTATCCCCTCGAGGCAATACGATCTTACGCGAACTGTGGTTGTGGCGTCATAAATTGGCTTCGCAGCGCAACATCCCACCGCGGCGTCTTGTACGCGATGACTTGTTGGTTGAAATGGCGCGGCGCGGAAGTCCAGATCCGAAGCGAATTGCCAATCTGCGAGGAATGCATCATGCAGGTATGAAGCAATATGTAGAGCCGATTGCGAAGTGTATTGAACGTGGCATGGAGTTGCCCGAGATTCGCGTCAATAAGCCGAGACGAGGACGCCGAGATGATGTTTCGGGAATGGTCACGCAGTTGCTGGCGGTTGCCTTATCGGGTTTGTGCAGGAGTAAAAAAATCGCTTCGCAGTTAGTCGCGACCAGCGATGATTTACGCGAATGGGCCGAGTATCGTTTGGCAGAAAATCGTACTTCCCAGAAATCAAAGAGCATGTCGGTTGAGAATGGTAGTGACCTACCGAAATTGCTCTCTGGTTGGCGTGGCGAAATATTTGGTACGGAACTTGATGATATTTTGCACGGCAATGCCGGGGTTTTTATTCGCAATCTTCATAGCGAGAACCCACTGGAGATTCGCAAAAACAGCTAACGAAAAGAAGGCAATTCCACCCTACAGGTGAAATTGCCTTCTTCTGGAAAATATTATTAGCCTCAAATCGCCTTGAGCTGTTTCGTACTAGCATCGTAACAGCTTAGACAAATTCGAATCATACGCCAGCGATTTGCCGGCGAAGCTGTGTTAGTAAATTGACCGCTCCACCAATCTCTGTCTTTTGACGCTCAGGCTCTTGCGGGATTTCTCGCTCGATCGTTAATGGTCCGCGATAACCGATCTCCCACAGCGTTTTCAGGTATAGTTCCATATTGACGTCGCCTTTTCCTAGAGGCACTTCACAGCCCCAGGTAGCACCAGGCTGGGAACTCCAGGTTCCATCTTTGCAGTGCACGCTGCGAACGTAATTGCCAAGATACTTGACCGCTTCGATTGGATTGCCTGTTCCGTACAGAATCATGTTGGCGGGATCAAAGTTGACAAAGAGATTTTTGCGTTCGGTATCTTTGATGAACTGTACCAAGGCCGTCGCGGTTTCCTGTCCAGTTTCCAGGTGAAGGGCTTGCTCGTTTCTCGCAGCATGGTCACACAACTGACGAGTGACTTCGACAACTTCGGCATATTCCCGTGTGGTCGTGTCGTGAGGTACGAATCCAAGGTGAAGAGCAATGACATCGCAGTTAAGAAGTCGCGCAAAATCCGAGATTTCTTTCATTTCCTGCAACCGAGCGGCTCTAGTATCGGCGGGAACCAGACCAACCGTTTTCACAACTGTTGGGATATCTGCATAGCTTTCACCGTCAAAGCCTCCGAATACGCAAGTTAACTCCACACCGAGTTGTTCGAGTTGACGCGTAAATTCTTCTGCGCATTTGGCGGTCCGCGTCGCACGATGAGGGGCATGCAGCTGAATGGTTGGGATACCGAGTTCTTTTACCACTTCCAGTTTTACACCGAGTCCAGCATCAACACTCGTGAAGACACCGATAGGCCAAATACTCACTGCTTTTTCTCCTGCGAACAAATGCCAAACCGTGTAGCGATGAGCGGTTTCAAGGATAGAAAATGGGCATCCCTGCCGGGAGTCGGATCCGTCCGCGGAGCATGATAAGCGATTCCACGCTTTGGAAACACCAGGGCAAACCCTGGTATCAACGGAATTTGTCTTTCATTTCCGCAGCGAGATAAAAATGTAATACCAAAAAGGGTAAAACGGCTGAGGTAAATTGGAAAGTTTGGTTTGGCCAGTTGCGGTATACAACTCGCTGCAGCGGCATAGTCGAAAATCTGCGCGGGAACTCATTGACAAAGGAGCAGACTTAGCTTTCGGGCAAACGCTGAGTATCGATTTTTATGATTTGAATCCTTTAGAAAACGCCTCGCCAAAGCAGAGAGTTTTTTTGGGGTTAGAAGAGCAAGTAGCGCTGAATACTTTTCTCCCTCTCCCCAGTTTGAACGTAGCGGAGCGGAGATCGAAATTGGGGCGAGCGGCTTGGCGCGGCGAGGAGATGGGTTGCGAGTTGCGAGCTGATTCCCCCTCACCCCCAGCCCCTCTCCCCCTAGCGATTTTTTGCTGCGCAAAAAACGCTGGGGGCGAGGGGAGCCCTAAAGATATAACTGCATTTTTCTTTTAAAAGAGATTGTATTAGGCAAGAGGGCCCAGTCCATCGAGCGTTAGCAGTGTTACCTAACTCTATGATTTGCCGATCTGCAATAATAAAGTTGTAACTCGATCGATGGCTGGACTATTTAGCTTTGGGAGTCTCTCCCGCGGAATCTGTACTGAATGATGACTGAGAAAAAAGGCGATAGATCGGCGATTGACCAGGAAAATACTCTTCCGGTTTGGATCTTACATGGATTCGCAGCTTCACCGATATGGGTTAGGCCATTAGCGAAAAAGTTACAGCGGTTGGGTTGGAACGCGCAGTGTTATCGCTATCCGAGTTGGGTTAGCAGTATTGAACGCGAAGGTGAACGCTTCGCTGATTTTTTAAAGAAGCAATACCAACGCGATCCAAAACCAATTCATCTAATCGGTCACAGCATGGGAGGGCTGGTGGCTCGCGTGGCGATTAACCATTTACCTTCCGATGCGATTGGTAAGCTGGTCATGATCTGTACGCCCAATCAAGGCTCGCATATTGCCAGCAGGGTCCATAGATGGCTGGGGCCTTTCTTTCCAATGCTTTCGCAGATGAGTGATGAACAAGGCAGCTTTGTCAAACGACTGCCTCCTCCTAAGGTGCCATATGCAATCGTAGCTGCGGATGGTGACTTAGTTGTCCGTCCTGATAGCACCAGAGTGTCGGGAGATGAGCCATGGTTGAAGGTGCCTGGAATGCATAGCGCTGCGGTCTGGCGCGATGATGTTGCAAAAGCAGTTGACTCGTTTTTGCGAAATGGAAAGCTGACCTAAAAATTTATGCCAAACAAGTAACTCACAGCATTAGGCAATGATGTCTAAGACAGGGTTACCGCCGATTGCCAGTGGTCTCATGTTGCGATCTATGATCTCTGTCGTTGGATTGATTCCCATCAAATAGTAGATCGTGGCCGCTAAGTCTTCGGGACGCACTGGTTGTTCAGCTGGATAAGAACAATGTTTGTCGGATGCGCCGTACACATATCCTCGTTTACAACCACCACCTGCGAGAAGAACTGTGTAGCAATCGGGCCAATGATCGCGGCTTACATTGTCATTGATCTTCGGTGTTCTACCAAACTCACCCATCCAAACCACCAATGTTTCGTCGAGCAATCCCCGATTTTCCAAATCGTCGAGTAGTGTCGGAAGTGTTTGTTCGGTCATCGGCAAGTGATACTTGTCGATAATGTTGTACATACGTGTGTTGTTGAAGCCGTGGGTATCCCAGCCGCCTTCCGTTGTTTTTTGTCCGCCAATCGAGGGCGAGAAATAGACTGTTACAAATCGAACACCAGCTTCGACAAGGCGTCTCGCTAATAAACAGCTTTGACCGTAAGTATGTCTACCGTAACGGTCACGTAATTCGACAGGTTCCTTATCCAACGCAAATGCTTGTTGCAAGCGATCACTCTGCATCATTGCCATCGCCCGTTCGTAATAACGATCAAGCGAAACTGCCGTCTCGGCATGATCGAATAAGCGACGTTGCCCATCTATCAAACGCTGCAATTCACGGCGTCGCGATAAGCGATCTAGTGACACACCCGAGGGAAGTTGGAGTTCCGGCAGCCGAAAGTCATCTTTGGCAGGATCTGTGGTGAAGAAGAGTGGATCATGCTGTTTCCCGAGAAAGCTGGCATGCTGACCGGGCACTACAGATCCATCACTGATTCGGTAAGGATAGGAAACAAACGTTGGAAGCGTAGGATTACCTGGCGCTAAATGATCGACAACACTTCCATAGGCAGGATAGAGGTCGAGAGAATCTCGCAGTCGCTGATCATCACTGGGGGGCTCATGACCTGTCAAAGCATAATAACCAGCACTGGCATGGTTCTTCATGCGATGAGTCATCGAGCGAATCAAAGTGACCTGGTGCATCCTCTTGGACATTTCAGGTAGATGTTCGCAGACCTCGATACCTGGAGCACTCGAGAGGATCGGTTTATAGGGACTGCGAATCGTATCGGGGGCGTTCGGTTTCATATCGAACATGTCGATGGAACTTGGTCCGCCCCATTGAAAGAGGAAGATCACTGATTTCGCGCGCACTGGGAGCGAACGGGGACTCTTCTCTTCAGCTCGTAGCAATCGAGGTGTGCTGAGGCCCAATAAACCTAGGCCACCGAATCGCAGGATGGAACGACGGTGCATGGACTGGCTCCAATGCAATTCGCTTCGATTCTCGCCCCCTGGCGTTGATTCGGTTCTGTGAATAGTCATTGCATCTCGTGTGTCAAAGGTAGCTGGGTGGTTGCATGATGTGGTTCGAGCGATCGTTGTCGGGAAATCAGTGGTGGAGTAAGAACTCTTGGGAATTTAGCAAAGCCCAGGTAACATCTTCAAGCCATTCCCGTTTGGACTCCGTGTGCTCAGCAGCTGCTACAGCTTGCTCCAATTCTTGCGACGAAGGGGGACGGCTCAGGGCGCACCAGTACAACTCGGTCAATATCTCTGCTGATGATCGATCGGATTCAGCCAGCTTTCTAATTCTTCCTTTGTTGTCGTGGATGCGTTTCTCGAGGCTTTCTCCCTGCATGAGTTGAAAGACTTGTGAAAGGCTCAGGTCATTGGAGCGCTCGCATTCACAGGCCGTCAGTCGTTGTGGTTTTCCGAAAATTCCCAGGAATGCGTCGCCGGCGGATTTGAGATATCTTTGCTCGCGTTGTCCGGCTCTCAAGGCAACAGCCCTAGTGCCTGGCGGTTGCTGATCAAAGGGTAGGGGAATTCCTAGCACATCGCTTTGTGCGTCAGCCAGCACTTCAGCGGTGTGTCTGGCAACAATTCTGTGGCTGAAGAAGGAAGCATCTAACGGAGTTGTTTCCGGGGGATTCGAATCGAGCTGATAAGTCTGAGACAAGACGATTTCTCGAATGAGCCATCGCAAATCATATTGATGATCAATCCAGCGGCGAGCCATCTCATCAAGCAGTTCAGGGTGACTAGGTGGGTTGGTGCTGCGAAAGTCATCCACCGGATCTACAATCCCTCGTCCCATCAGATGGAAAAAGATCCAATTGACCTGAGTTCGAGCGAATTGAAGATTTTGAGGAGCCGTCAGCCAGTGCGCCAAGTCACGTCTAGGATCCTCAGTCTCAGGAAGTGGTTGAAGATTTTGATCCAAAACTTTCGGGAATAATGCTTCGCCCGTTCGTGGATGTTTTTGGGGCTTCGCTTGCTTGACTTGGACGATTTGCTCGCCACGAAATTCATTTTTATCGAGATCATCCTTGCGATCGTTACTCTTGATTTCGTAATCGATGCCAGAGAAGGCACTCGACCAGGAATAGTAATCCGCTTGGGTCCACTGATCAAAAGGATGGTTATGGCATTGGGCACATTGCAGTCGATAGCCTAAGAAAACCCTCGCGACCGCTTCGCCTCGACTTTGTGGATCCCGAAGAGCCCGATAAAAGTTGGCTGGTGGGTTGTTGTAGGTGCTGCCAGTCGCGGTCAGTATGTCCCGCGCGAATTGATCGACTGGCATAGCATCTTGAATCGACTGACGAATCCAATTGCTGAAATGCTTGACTCCGTCTGGGTCGAGCACTTTCTCGTCACACCGCAACACATCACTCCACTTCATGGCCCAATAGATCACGAAGTCTGGTGATGCGAGAAGGCGGTCAACCAACTGCGCTTGTTTGTTGGGCTCGTCGGATTGGGCAAAGGTCTTAGCCTCTTCCGCAGTGGGTATTCGACCGAGCAAATCGATATACAGACGACGCACCAATATTTCGTCCGGAGCCTGGATGGTTTGTTGGGCTCCTACCGCAGCCAGCTTATTCTGGATTGGTTCGTCAATCCACGTTGCGGGTTTAGGTGTCTCAATTTTGTCTAAGGGTCTGTCTGAAAAAAACATTTGCAAAGCGGATTGTGAACCTAAGTAACGAACGAGGATCGGCACGGAACCACGTCGACTAGGTTGAACCAAACCATCGGCGGTAATCTTGACACTCGGATCGAGAGCTTCATACACCGCAAGCGAAGTAACGTCTTGGCTTGAACCATCAGGCCAAACCGCAACCACATTCAATTGCACCGATGCTTGCTCTGGCGGCAGAATCAATTGCTCGGGGATGATACGCAGAGCGATGGGAAGTGAAGCAGGTAGTTGTGGAGCTGGCGCACCACTACGGATCCACGCCAACAGGTTTTGGTAAGTCGGTGAGTCTTTCGAAAAACGTTTACCACCTTCATGTGCAAGGATTCCGAGTCCTTTGAGAAGGATAAGGCTTTGCTCCGCATCGAGAGTGTTGATTCTTCTGCCGTTTTCGCCGAGTACCAAGCTGCGAAAATCTTCCGCAGGTGATTCACCTCGTAGAGAAAGTTGGAATCCACCTTTACCTCGCTGATTGCCATGGCAAGCGCCTAAGTTGCAGCCAGCCTTGTCGAGTGAGGCGGTCACATTTTTCTCGAAGGACACGGGTGTCTGGGCCGTGATCACAGAATGGGTTTCGGTTGCTCGAGAAAGCGAACAGGTTGCAGAAAGTGTTAAGCAGATCGCCAGCAAAGCGATGGGCAGATTGCCTAGGCGATGCAGCGAAAACACAGTGGTAACTCCCATGGGTAGAATCAGCCGAAAAATCAAGGCGAGTGTTTTGATATTGTAGTCTGATCGCCAATTACCAACCGCCAATTGCTAGGCGGGTTGGAATGCCTTAGTAGGGCGGGTTCGAATTGGTTACAAAGAAACGTGGATAGAGCAATATTGTAACTTGTTCCACGTTGTCGCTGGCCTTGGAACTTCAATAACCGACTAAAATATTAAGGTTAGAATGTCTAACGCCTCGGATTTAATTTGGGTTCGATTGTTAAGCTCCGAGGCGGTGATCTTTTGTAACGCTGGGGCTGACGGCTCAACCGGTCGGTCTGGCAGATCCGCGGCGGCAATCAACGTCGTGGCGTTATTCCGCGTCAGCTGATTCGGCTAAGAGTTTGATGCCTCTGGCGGCCACTGCATCATGAAGAATGATCATGGTTGGCGCTGGTCGACCCGTGATTCGGGGCCGTGGATTGTCCCCTTCTTGGTTCGATGGTTGACCAGTAGCGGGTCCGCGGGCGTTGTTGGAGAGGGAGTGGATCACAGCGACGTGACCGATCACATTGCCTTGTTGATCGAGGACAGGGGAACCGCTGCTGCCGGGCGCCCAATCTGTGCTGACGTTGACTCGCAAAAATCTGGCGGCTTCCAACGTGTTAGGGTTGCCGGCTGGTTTACCTGGCAACCAAAAAAATCGATTGATCATTCCGTTGCTGAAATATCCAGAAATGCCGAGGGGATCACTGAGCAGATAGGCGGCATCGCCGGGAGAAGTTTTATCGTTGAGTGCTAGAGGTTCCGACTTGAGGCCTTCGACTCTGATGATGGCCGCGTCCATTTCTTTATCTGCCGCAATGACGGCAGTCACGGGACAGACATTTTGTTCTGCGTCGATTGCGATGAGGTAACCTTCGCGGAGTTTTTGTGAACTCGGTTCAACACAATGAAAGCAGGTCGCCACAGCACCATCAGCGCTGATCGCGTAACCGCCGGCAAAATTTAAATGCCATTTATCGCAGTTGGGACAAAGGAAATACCAACCCACTCGAACAACGGCTTGTCGGGCGTGCGTCGCAACCCATTTCGGTTCTTGTTTTTCCTGGCGAACCGGAACCAGTTCCACCTTCTCCCTGGTCGGCTCGCTCAACGCTGCCGCGATTTGTTTGTCATTTAACAGTCTGCCTTCGACTCGAAGTTTTTCCGCCTGCGTTAGCCACTGCGGGTCCATCGGTGAAAGTTGCCATGGTTCGATGGGAACGCCATCCGCCTGGGCTAGGAGGATTTCGCTGGTGCATGTCCAGCAGAGCAAAGTCAGACCGAGTGCACTAAGAAGTTTTGGGGTGTTCATAGGCTAGTCCGTGATGCAGCGTAATCCTGGATTAGAAACGAATTCTATCGGTGGCTGACACTCCCTTCTCAACTTCCACATTATGATGCCTGATCAACGTTTCTAAAAGCAAAAATAAAACGGGGCCACCGGTAATTTGAGGCACTTTTATTTAGGACAGGCACACATCAGTTAATTCGAGAATCGCTTCGCCAGACGGCATAATCAGGCGATTTTTGACCTCTATTTCGGGTGAGTTGGAGGAGTGCTTGGTCTGCTCTATTGAGAGGCATGCTCCGTTGGCTCGCGTGAGACACTTGGGAGTCACGGCTGGAAAAGCTCCGTGAGTTACTTGCTACCAATAGCGTTCCACGATGATTTGCCCGGGGTTTTTGGGGCGATTTCTCTGCAATCCACGTTCGACTAACAAGTTTTCCATTTCATCGAGCATCGCCGGATTTCCGCAGAGCATTACCGTCGAATGCTCGGGGGTAATGAGGCGATCGGCTGCTTGTTCCAACAGTTCAGAGCGAAGGGCATCTGTGATTCGTCCCGCGAGAATATGGCCGGAGTGGCCTTCCATCTTGGATGGAACCCGCGATACGACCCCCAAATATTTGAAGCGATCGGGGAAGTTGCGTTGTAGTTCCTCTAGCTCGATTTGGTAGGCCAAATCCTGCGGATATCGCACACCATGAACGACGATGATGTTTTGATAAAAGTTCCAAACTCGTTCGCTGCGCAACATCGCGATATAGGGGGCAATTCCGGTACCTGTCGCGATCAACCACAGGTCTCTCGATTGGGGTGCGTGCGAAAGAGTGAAACTACCCGCAGCTTTTTCGCTGATGTCGATCGAGTCACCCACCTTCAATTTCCATAAATGCGGCGTCACTTCGCCGTTTTCGACGAGGACAATGAAGAATTCTAGGATTTCCCCGGAAGGTGAGGCGACGCTGTAAGGGCGGTGGATATGTTTTTCTGGCTGTGAAAAGCCGAGTTGCAGGAATTGCCCAGGCTCAAATGGTGCCACCTTGGGTGCTTTAAGGCTCAGGGTAAAAAGCCCTGGCCCCCAAATCGTCTTGCGGACGACCGACGCAGATATCCATTTCAGAGCCATATCATCTGTTCCCAATGGGCAAATCACGCCGTTGCCAAATCCTGCATTTAGCGAGAATCGGAGCACTCGGGAGAATCTGCTATGTCGTTGAAGGAGATAGTGAACGACAATTTCGGGTTGTATACTGTCCCAAGGTCGATTTCATCCCCTATCAACTGAAAAAAAACAAACTGAAAGTCAGGTCGTATGAATCTTTGGAACAAATGGAATCTTAGTGCGCTGGTGTGCTTGCTTTCGACTTGCTCACTATGGGCAGGGGAACCGATGAAGGCTTTGATTGTGGATGGGCAAAACAATCATGGAAACTGGCCTCAAACCACGGAAATGATGAAGGCTTACCTCGAGCAAACTGGAATGTTTACTGTCGATGTAGCTCGAACAGCTCCGCAGGGCCAAGATCCTTCCTTCGCCCCGAAATTTTCAGCTTATTCGGTCGTGGTTTCCAACTATAACGGTGCGGACTGGCCAGAAAACACTCAGCAAAGCTTTATTGACTACATCAGCAAGGGTGGCGGTTTTGTGGTCATTCATGCCGCCAACAATGCGTTTGGGAATTGGAAAAAGTACAACGAAATGATCGGCCTCGGTGGCTGGGGGGGACGCAATGAGAAGTCAGGTCCCTACGTTTACCTGGCTGAAGATGGTAAGGAAATTCGCAACACGGATGCTGGACCAGGTGGACATCATGGAAGTCAACATGCGTTTCAGGTTATCACGCGTGACCATGAACATCCTATCACAAAAGGGGTTCCCAAGGTCTGGATGCATGCCCAGGACGAACTGTATGACTTCCTGCGTGGTCCTGGCGAGAATATGAAGATTTTGGCAACGGCTTTTGCGGATCCCAAAACCGGTGGATCGGGCCGCCATGAACCGATGGTGATGGTGCTGAATTACGGCCAGGGACGCGTTTTTCATACCCCTATGGGGCACGGAAATGTAAGCCAAGAATGCAGTGGCTTTATCACTCTTTTCCAACGCGGGACGGAATGGGCCGCGACCGGAAAGGTCACTTTGGAAGTTCCCCAGGACTTTCCGGGAGTGGATGCGCCAGTGACAAGGAAGTTCGAGAAAAAGTGAGAGCCTAAGTAACTCCACCGGGAAAAGCGGGTCAAACATCAGCGCTTTTTTCGAACAGGGGGCGTACGATGAACGGGTCAATCTTGGTCTAGTTGAAGGGTAGCCCCTTGCGAGTTCGGCAAGGGCCTTTCACACTAGACCTGCGGCCTCTTGGATCGATCTCGCCGTGTTTTAAGCGAATTTATGTTTTATTGAAAAAGTATTTGAGCCGTTGGTTCGTAAAACGTCAGCGTGCCGAAAGGAACAGACTCAGAGTGGGGCCAGAAGATAAGTCAAACGGTTTGGAGTCAAACCTCGATTCCCAGCAACTGCCGATTGAGGACGTTACTGAGTCCAGTCAGGAGGTACCAAGCCAAACTCTGACAGAAGCGATTGCCAAGCTCGGACTGGAGTTAAGTCCGGCAATGGTGGCCCAGCTCGATGAATACTGCCGTCGTTTGTGGGATTGGAACGAAAAGATCAATCTGACACGCCACACCACCTACGATCTCTTTGCGCGACGCGATCTGGTTGATGCATGGCAATTGTCAAAGCTGCTGCAAGAGGGTGAAGATATCCTCGACGTCGGTAGCGGCGGTGGCGTCCCAGGTTTACTGCTAGCCATACTGCGGCCTGATATTCAAGTCTCTGTTTGTGACAGCGTGGGCAAAAAGGCCAAGGTATTAGATGAGATCGTCGAAAAGATGAAACTACCGGTGCCCGTTCATGCACTGCGGGTCCAAGATGTGTTGGCCGATTATCGCTATAGTTCTTTGGTGGCTCGAGCTGTCGGACCGCTGGAAAAGCTATGCGAATGGTTGAAAAATGATTGGCATAACTTTGATCGCCTGCTGGCACTGAAGGGCCCCAAGTGGGTCGAAGAACGTGGAGCAGCCCGCCATCGTGGCCTACTCAAAGGTATTTCATTGCGACGACTGGTTAGCTATCCAATGCCAGGAACGGAATCCGAAAGTGTGATTCTGCAATTGCGCCGCATCCGACCTGGCGAGAAAGATGCATCTAGCGACAACGACTAGCTTGGTGTCATCGCCTTCATCATGCTTAATACGCACGTCCCCTAACCTTTCGTTCTAGCGTCCGCTTCGGCAAGGGATTGAGCCGCCACGAATCTCGAAAGGGATTGCTATCAAATATCGATCTCTGAGTCGATATTTGGGGCGATTTATCCGTTGTTCCGCAGGAACAAATGGAGCGGATTGAAGCCATCTGCTCTGCCGTGCCGAATGTCTCCTAAGTATTGATTCGCCAGAGACTTCTATTGGTTTAGGGGGTTCTCGTTGGTGGCGTTGGTGGGGAGGTTTGGGGGCCCGGGGAGTTGGCGATAATTTGGGCTGAACTTCGCGCCGGCGAGGTGAAGGGGCGTTGCCAAGATTCGCCTCCCCTGATGAAATGCATAGGTGGAAAGTTAAGCAGTTTGGGCGAACTCTTCAGGATGATTGCCTAAACCTAAATGTTCGCAACCTAAATGTTCGGTAGGACTCGCATCAACCGACTCCATTGAAGGATGCGGACTGCAAGTTAGTGTTGGCGGCGAATTGGAGTAACACAAAGCGAAGGTCTATGACATCTTATAATCTGACGCATTTGAAGCAATTAGAGGCGGAGAGCATTCATATCATCCGCGAAGTCGCTGCGGAATTTAAGAATCCGGTCATGTTGTATTCGATCGGCAAGGATTCGTCGGTAATGACGCATCTAGCCTTAAAAGCGTTTTATCCAGCGAAGCCTCCGTTCCCTTTCATGCATGTCGATACGACGTGGAAGTTTCGCGAGATGATCGCATTTCGTGAGAACTATGCGCGTAAAGAGTTGGGCCTGAATCTGATTGTCAACATCAATGAAGAAGGATTGAAACTCGGGATCGATCCTGCT
>JAUMAI010000078.1:0-8127 GCA_032116775.1 Pirellula sp.
AGAATGCTGAGTGATTTTCTGGAGGGTGATTGGCCCAAAGAAGTACCTGATCCTTATTATGGTGCTGAAGATGGATTCGAGTACGTTTTGAATATGCTCGAGGCGGCGATGCCAAAATTGTTGGCAACTTTGATACCCGAGCGGACTGACTCACCGGGAAAAGAGCCTGGAAGTGAACATTTTTAGAAAACTGGCTAAGAGGGGTTAGAAGAGCCAGGAAAATGCTCTCTGGGGGATGGGAACAAATTGATGTAAACTTTCTCTGACGAGGTGGCTTCGCCTTTTTCCTGAGGGGGGAGAAAAGTATATTCTAGGGACTTGAACTTTTAAAAGTATCTCTACCCAGGGCGATAAACCGAAGTCTGTTTAAGGTTTTGGGTTAGATGATTGGTTGTCCTTTTTGACCCTTTTCGCATCGTTCGCGGAAGAACACATGTCTGACCATTGGAAGGCACTAGCCGATTTGTTGGGAACACCTCCCTTGGACCGTGGAAGCTTTGAGGCGGTTCCTGAAAAAGCCGTTGAGAAACCTTCCGAAAAGATTGTATCTGGTTCTAGTTCCGGTGGGGGCAAGCCAGGGCAAGTAGAAAAGGTCGGCTCAGACAAAGCTATTGTCGACAAACCAAACTTGGACAAACCGATTGCCGGAAAACCGAGTTTAAGCAACTAGGCTCGCTATAAATCAAGTTTAGAAAAAAGCGACTCAGCAAACGCTCGAAGAGATTTTGGAATCGATTCAACAGCTGAGAAGGTTCTCCCAAAGCCCAGTGAGGATCTCCATCCGTTTACGCAGCAAGAAGCTGTAGAAAAAGTGAAATCTGTGGAAGAAAAATCAGCCGTTAGTCCCGCGGTCCCCAAACGTTCAGCCGGATGGGATGCGTTAGCAAGATTGTTCGGTTTATCTGCTCCCCCGCCTGATGCCGATGTGCCTCTACCGGAATCGCCCAAGGAAAGTGCTGCGAGTCGGAGTGCTGCTGAGAGCCGTCCTGCAAGTAGCTCTCCTCCCTCTGCCCCACCGTCGGCGAAAACCCTAGCGACTCCGGCGGCTTCTAAACCGGTGACTGATGACTTAACGGATTTAGGTTGGGGAACTCCTCGAAGTTCCAAAGAACGACCTGGTCGAGAAGTAAGTGGTCGCGAAGCCTCTGCCAAAGAGCCGACGGCGAAGGATGCTTCTTTCAGAGATGCTCCGGTACGCGAAAGTTCGGCGGGCCGCGAGGGTGGCCAACGCCCCGCTCGAGACACCGGTTCGCGCGAGTCACACGACAAGGGCCGACGTCATGATCGCGACGCTGGCGTAAGAGAAACCGGCTCGCGTGATATCGCGAGCCGAGAACGAGATAGCGAATCACGAGAAGGTGGGCGTCGAGAGCGAGAAGCGGCTCCATCGCGCGAGCGAAGTACTCGGGATCCAGCCGTATGGGATATTGCGGGACGGGGAGATCAGGCCCGTGAGGATGTTGAGTCATCCGTCACTCCAACTCCACGCGGCGAGGCAACGCGTGAAGAGGGTGGGCGGCAAGGTCGACGCGGTCGAGATGGACGCCGCGATAGACGCCAACCGGGCGAGCGACAGCAAAGTGACCGACAGCAAAGTGACCGACAGCAAAGTGACCGACAGCAAAGTGACCGACAGCAAAGTGACCGACAGCAAAGTGACCGACAGCAAAGTGATCGACCGCAGGGTGAGCGAGGCGCAGGACGAAGGGATCCGCGTGACGTTGAAGCTCGAGAATCGGAAGGAAGAGGTGGTGATCGGCGAGGCAACGGTCGGTCCGAAGGTCGATTCGCTGAGAGCAAACGGGATGATTTAAGTGAATATGACCATCGATTCGTCGAGAATGACGACAGCGATATAGAGGACTTGGAGGATATTTCGTTTACTCCGCCAAGGGGTAAAGAGAAGCCTCGCGGAGTCGAGGAAACATGGGTTTCCGAGGTTGAGCCCGGTTTTGAAGAAGTTGCGGAAGAGGGTGGGCAACCGGAGCGACGCGGCCGTCGTCGTCGTGGCCGTCGTCGTGGCGGTAAGGGGCCAGGTGATGCGATTGAAAATCGTGGGACTAGGCCAGAGGCGACCCCCGAACGCAGCAAACGCGAGAGCTTTGGTCGGACTAGTGAAGATGACGGTGATCGAGATTTCCCCGAACCTTTGGAAAGCGATCTCGATGTGACAGAGGCACCCGCAGGAGAAGAATCGTCAGGGGAACGTCGAGGGCGACGCCGTCGGCGACGAGGTGGTGGGCGACGCCAAGAGCCTGTAACGGCCTCGGCTGAGGATTTAGATAACGCTGAACTCGATTTGAGTGAAGGATATAACCTCCCTGGTTTGTTAGCCGACGAAATCGAGTCCTCCGACGAAGAAGAACGCGGACACGCCCAGATTCCTACTTGGGAGGAATCGGTCGGAGTGTTGGTTCGCTTGAACATCGATGCCCGCCATCGTCCCGATAGCGGTAAAGGTGGGCAGAGGCACGGAGGTCAGCATGGTGGTGGCCATGGCGGAAATAGTGGTCAGGGGCGAGGAAGAGGCGGAAACCGTCCACCCAATAAACGCTAACTGTCACTCATAAGCCTTATTGTTTATATCGAAATTCGCCCCAGTTCCCTGGCTTGGGCTGGGGCGGTACTAGTCGCCACTGCCGTCGGCCGATATGATTTCCGGACGACATGGAGGGTTAGCTACCCTTCGTTCGACAAAAACATTCGACAAAAACTGTGTGACAGGGGCTCTCGCGAGGGGGAGCCGTGAACCTGGTCAGGACTTAACTGTAGCAGCCATAAGCGAGGTACTCTTGTGCGAGGGCCTCTGCCACACAGTTGTCGATTTGGGCACCACCTGCTAAAGGCGATCCTTTAGCCTGCGTTTAACAAGCCGATGCCCCTTTCTTCTATAGCTTTTGGCCCCCTCTCTGGTCGACTGTTTCTCTGGTCGACTGTTTCTCTGGTCGATCTGGCTCATCGGTTGGCATCTCCAGGCGTAAGGCGATTGGCGCCACAAACCATGAACTGATCTAGAATCCCATGTTGGCTCGATTCACTTCAGTTATAAATTCTGAGTTATCTCACAGAGGCAAATTCAGTTCTCAGTCAGCAACAAAGAGGCGTGTAACTTGGTAAACTACAGGTTCAGAACTCGTCTTTCACAGCTTGTAGTCTCAGGCTTTAGTGAATGCCAGTGAGTGTGGTTTAGCAAGTCTAGTCGGTTCAAGTTGCTCGGCATACGATGCAAGAGAAAAGGTCTTATCCCCGCAAGCTATATCACAATTAATTTGTTGGTATAGATTTGATCGCTTGCGCGGCCAAGACTCGTTTTGTATTTTGGGCACGGATCTTGAAGGCGGCGTTCGGATTTGGCTTTGGACTGGATCGATAACACATTTTCTCTAGAAGGAAATTTTTATGGCGGGGAGCGAGCCGAAGCAAAAAGCTGTCGAGCCAACCGCTGTAATGGCGCAAGGAGGAGGCGAGAGCGACGTTGGTTATACCGTGGTTGCCAGACGCTACCGCCCGAAGACTTTTAGCGAGTTGGTGGGACAAGAGAATGTTGCCCAAGCTTTAGGAACAGCGATTCGAACCGGTCGAATCGGGCATGCTTATTTGTTTACGGGAGCTCGCGGGGTTGGTAAGACATCAACAGCTCGCATCTTTGCCAAGGCACTCAATGCAACTGGCGGGCCCAGTGCGGAACCGGAAATGGATTCCGAAATCGCTAAAGCGATCGACGCTGGCGAAGATATGGATGTCTTGGAAATAGACGGTGCCTCCAACCGAGGCATTGAAGAGATTCGCCAATTGAGAGCCAATGTCAATGTGCGTCCCAGTCGCTCTCGTTACAAGATTTACATTATCGACGAAGTCCATATGCTAACCACAGCAGCCTTCAACGCGTTGCTGAAGACATTAGAAGAACCTCCTGAGCATGTGAAATTTATTTTCTGTACAACGGACCCAGAAAAGATTCCGATCACGGTACTGTCCCGTTGCCAGCGGTTTGATTTTCCTCCGGTTAAAAAAGAAGCGATCCAAGAAAGACTGCGACTCATTTGCCAACGAGAAGGGTTTGAGGCGGATGATGAAGCGCTAGCTCTTATTGCTCGGCGCGCGGCGGGGTCGATGCGCGATAGCCAATCGCTGCTCGAGCAAGTGCTCAGCTTTTCTGAGGGACGTATTACCGTTGACAGCGTCCATGAAATGCTAGGGACCGCTGATGAGACAAGCTTATGGGAAATCGTAGAGTGCTTTATTGCCCATGATGCTGTCGGTGTTTTGAAGTCGGTTGAGCAAGCGGTTGGCCAAGGAGTTGAACCTGGTCAATTTGCCGAACAATTGTTGGGCTACCTGCGCGATCTGATGACTCGCGGTGTGGGAGCTCCCGTAGATTTGCTAAGGCATATCCATTCAATAGCCCCTGAGCAATTGAGTCAGCAGGTTGGACGCTGGGGTATGCAAAGCCTGATTGCGGCGATGCAGATCTTGGATGAGTCATTGGTACGTATGCGGCATAGTATGCATGGTCGTACTTTGTTGGAAATGACGCTGGTGCAAATCGCTCAATTACATCGACTCGAGAGTCTTCTCGGTTTAGCTGGAGTCCTGCCAACAGGCGCGCCCGCCGCGAGCGGTGATAGTCGAGCATCCTCGGCAATTCCGAGCGCTATTGAAGAGCAAAAAAAAAAGCTTGAACCCGTAGAGACTTCTGCTTCTTCATCCAGCGGAGTTGGGGGAGTTACTGATGCGGCAAGTTTGAACCGTCCAGCAGCAGTTTCTAACTCCAATCCTCTACCGAAACAAACTGAGTCGAGTCGTGCGAGTAGCGTCGCTTCAGCCACTGCCTCGATGGCGGTGCCTCCACCTCATGTTTGTGTAGTAGCGTCGGTCCCGCAGCCCATCGTCAATGAGCCATCCAGCGGACAAGTTGCAGCCTCGACTACATCGATTGCCAAACCGATCGACATTCGTAACTCGCGTCAACTTTGGCAGTCGGTCGCAGAACGATTACAAGGCTTGACCGCTGACTTTGCCGGCCTGTACGTGGATGCAACTTGGGGAGCTGATGAGGCGTTGGTTGTCAGTTTTGAAAAAAGAAACCAACACGCCATCGATCATTTTCAGCGGCCCGATCGCAAAGCGATCGTTGATCGCGAAATACAGTCGCTCACAGGAAAAGTTTTTAAATTGCAATTTCAGGCGATTGCTGACCGCGTTTCAAATACTCCCGAAGTAAAAAGTGCTTCTGATCCCACCATGATTGCCCAGCGTAATCAACGAATGAGGCAGATTGCCGAGCATCCGTTGGTTAAGGCTCTCGCGGAAAATTTTGGTGGCGAAATCGTTAGGATTGATCCCCCAGCACCACCGAAGATTCCCTTTGAGCAAAAAGGATAAAGGTAATGTTCAATAATTTGACGGGCATGGCAAAGCTCTTGAAAAATGCGACGTCTATGGGCGAGAAGATCAAGGAATCAAAGGAGAAGTTGCGTCGGGAAAAAGTTCAAGGAGCAAGCGCTTGCCGTCAAGTCACGGTGGAAATGAACGGTTTAGGGGAAGTGCAACAAGTGATCATTTCCGACACCTTGATGATTCAGGGGAATTCGAGCGAGTTGCAATCGCTGGTGGCAACTGCTGTCAATCAGGCGATTGTGGAGGCAAGGCGTTTGCACGTGGCCACCATTCATGAGTTGACGGGTGGCCTAGAATTGCCTGGGATCAGTGATCTGTTGAAAGATTTAACTTGACGTTTGGTCATCCATGATATGGCTGATCGGATGCTCGACGCTTGATTGGATTGCAGCGAATATGAATGAAGTATCGAAGTCGGTTACAGATCTGATTCAGCATCTTGGCCGCTTGCCCGGCGTGGGACGTAAGTCAGCCGAACGACTTGCCTATCATCTGTTGCGTGTTCATGAAACAGAGGCAATCGCCTTAGCTGAGTCGATTATCGCCGTTCGTCGAAATGTACGTTACTGTTCGATCTGCTTTAATTTGGCCGAAGGTGATCTGTGTGGTGTGTGCGCCGATCCTAGTCGCGATCAAACGCGACTTTGCATTGTAGAGCAACCTCGCGATCTCATGGCTTTAGAGCAGGCAGGAGTTTATCGCGGTTTGTATCACGTGTTGCTGGGACGGATATCACCGCTGGAGGGAATAGGGCCTGAGCATTTGACGATTGATCCATTAGTCGATCGAGTACGAACCGGGAATTTCTTGGAAGTTATTATGGCGACGAACCCAACCGTCGAAGGCGACGGGACCGCGCTACACATTTCCAATCAGCTGGCTGAATATCCGGTTGAGGTAACACGGTTGGCTCGAGGTGTTACCAGTGGAAGCATTCTAGAATACACCAATCGAGAAGTTTTGGCTGACGCTTTGATGGGAAGGCAGAAGCTCTGAGTTTTGATTCTGTTGGGTGTGTTTTCTTTGCCAATAGATTTGATTTCGTGTTGAGCATTGAAAGAAACAATAAAAAAGCTCCAGCTATCTCATGATAGCCGGAGCTGAATAAGCAAGCCGAACGTTCGTTTTGGCTTTGGGATCTTTTACTTCTTCTCAGCTTTTTCAGCTTCGAGTTTCTTTAAGAACTCTTCCATCTCGCCTTTAATTTCATCGCCTGCAGTTGCAATCGCCGCTTTTTCTACTTCGATCGCCTTGTCGATGTTGCCCGTTAGGTAGTGCAGGTGTGCCAGCGTGTCTTGAATCGCAGCGCGACTCTCTGCATCAGCTTTTTCCACTGCGGCTGTCGTGACTGTGACGGCTGCTTCGAGAAGAGCTTTGTTGTTTAGTCGACCAGCTTCGGTCATTTGCACAAAGGCCCAGCTGAGCTGATTTACCATCATGGCGTCATCACCACAGTCTTCTAGTACTGACTTGGCAAAGGCGGCAACCTTCTCTTGGTCTTTCTCTTCTTGGAGCATGACCTGGAGCTTTAGCATTTGGAACTGACGTTTGGCCATGGGCTCTTCGGTACTAGTGATAAGTTCTTCGAGCATGGTCATCGCTTCTTCAGTCTTGCCACGATTGAGCAAGCCAAATAGTTTGCTCATCTTCGCTTGAGCTTCCTGCTTCGCCTTGAACTCTGCCAAGAACGCGGCGCGATCCCACTTGTCGTCTACAACCGACTTTAGTGGCTCATCCATTTCCATAGGATGACCGATCCATTCGATCTCACCTTTTTTACCAACGATAAATGAGGTTGGAATACCGTTCTGTTGAGCTGCCTGCATGTAGTCCTTTTGACTTGAGCCATCAGGGTCCGTGGTTAGGCAGTAGGCCGAAGTGAGATCGGCGTAGGTCTTAGGTTTGTCATCTTTCTTTTCTTCACCTTCGGGGCCGCTGGCGACTTCGCGCTTCAAAAAGGTTTGGACAGTTTCTAGGTCCTCATCGCTGATCGAAACAATTTGAACACCTTTGTCGGCGTAAGTTGCTTGAGTTTCTGCTAAGTGGGGCATGCTGGCAACGCATGGACCGCACCAAGTCGCCCAAAACTCAACGACATAAACTTTGCCGTCTTCAAATTTTTGGACAGGTTTGAATTTGCCATTTCCGTTTTGAACCCAATGCTCAACGTCGAGCGCCGGAGCTTTCGAGCCGATGGTTAGTAGAGTGGCATCTGATTCAGCGTTGTCTTGAGCGGATAACGCGGCGCCGGTGAGTGACATAGCAGAGGCGATCAACCCTGCAAATAAATGACGAACGACGGAGGCACGCAAGTTGCCGCGCGATCTTTTCATAACGAAACCTTTTGAAATGCTTTTAGAAGTAGGTGTTGAGAATTTGAACCCGCCTCAGTTTATACCGAAAAAAGGGGTGGTTTGCTACTAAGTTCTGCTTCGGAGAGGGGGACTCGCTACCGGCTTTGCGGGAAAGTTAGTGGTGAACGGTCGCGACTCTCTCAGGCTAAACCGGTGCTCAGCGAAGCAATTTGTGGCGATGTTTGGCTGTCGGCCCCGCTTGTGAATAAGAGTTGAGCAATGGCGGTAGCTGCTTCTTTTAACCTGTTGCCGTTAGGCTGGGTCGCTAGTCTGATGATTTGCCGCTGTCTACTTTGTACTCTGCCAACGGTTGAAAAGTTAGCCCTCGTCAGGGATTTCGTGAGTTTGGTCAGCTGTGATTGGAGTTGCAAAA
>JAUMAI010000079.1:0-6770 GCA_032116775.1 Pirellula sp.
GGTGTCGCGATCCATGATCCAGTTTGTATCGCTACAAGCGCAACGCTTGCTGGTGAGAACATGTCCATTGATGAAAGGCGAAAGAAGACTGCCGATTTTGCCGGGGCTTTGTTTGGTTTGGACTTCGATAAATCCGGGGTAATCTTTGCGGAACGGCTCGACCCCGCGTCAGATGCCGATCGCTGGGAGTTCGAAGGACCTGACGAGGAGTGCAACAGTGACAATGCGTGGGCAGCAATCCCACCAGAAACCTTGACAAATCTCGATCGGCCAGCGGATGACGATTTCTGGTCAGCGTTTAAAGGGATTGCTCCATCGCGGATCTGGAGTCAGTCCAAAACTAACGCCAAAGAAGATCGTCGGGCATTTCTCTATAGCCTCATGAAGGGGCATCCAAGATTTCATTGGCTTTGGGAACGCGTCAAGGAATCGCCTCAGCAGTTTGAGCGTTTGGCGTCGGAATGGTCTTCAGATCAATTGGAGGATTACTCAACGCACCTTGAAATGCTCGTGTCCTCGTGCAACTCGGCTCGACGGTGCACCGGTGAGCAAGCTCTATTGCCGTGCCGTTACCACCTTTTCGCAAGTGCGCTGGAGGGTTTCTTCGTCGAGTTAGCAAGCGATGACGAGCGCAGTAACCCAAAGATATCATGGGATGTTACGCAACTTGGTGTTAAACAGGTTGCTGTCAGACGGTTGAAACCGGCTGATCGGATTGCGTTCGAGGTGTCGCACTGTCGAAATTGCCGATACCCGTTCCTCTCAGTAGACCTGAATCCGCAAACTCAGGGACTTGATCAGCCTCCAGTATGGAGCCGACCAGTTCAGTTTTTGGCTTTCTATTCAGATTCTTCTGATGGCTCCCTTTTAGATGCGATCCGAATAGATCTGCGGAATGGACAAATTGAAGACGGTAAAGCCCCCGGAACACCAATTTGGCGCACGTTGTATCGTGTAGTAGGAAGTTCCGATCATACGGATGTGCAAAAATGTCCACATTGTGGTAGCGACCACAAACACGGACGGATCACGGGCCGCTTTCAGACCGGTCAAGATGCGCCGGTCAGTATCCTCACTGAGGCCCTTTACGCTCAGCTTCCGCCTTTGACACCGCTTCAAAGTGATGAACTACGGGCTGATTTTGCTCATCGATTCGGCGTAAACTCGGATCCTCTCACCGGAGGAGGCAGAAAGTTACTTGTTTTCAGTGACAGTCGTCAGAACGCGGCCTTCATGGCGTCCTACCTACAGGATCACTCTCGCGAGTATCTAATACGGGAGTTGTCATTTGATGCACTACGGCAAGTTGACCATGCCTTGTCTCTGAGCGATTGGGCTAATGAGATTATTAAACAGATTGAGCAACGCGGACTTCAAGTCCCATTTCTTCAGGACCGCGATCTTGCGGAGCTTAAGGACAGCCCATTCCAGGAATCCTATTTGTCTAGCGTAAGTGACAAGAAAAATGCGATATTTAATTACGTTCTGCGTGAAATTTCAGGAACACAGCCATTGGTACTGGAGGCACTTGGGCTGTTGCAAGTCGAGTTGCCAAGACAGATACTCGATCTCGTTGAAGAACATAAAGACGCTCTTTGGGAGCTCAACTTCATGTGGCCCGGCCCACCGTTGACAGTGAGCCACTTGCGCGATGTTGTGGACCGGATGATTTGGCTTATGAGACGTCAGTATCTGATCACCATCCCATCTGGTGTCGAACGTCCAGGATTTGCTTCGAAACAGCACTACTTGGTTAAAGAGAAGCCAGCCGGTAGTGACGATCTTTTGCATGGAATGTGGAATGCCGGTACACACGATACTAATTATGTGGATTTGTTTCGACGCTGGGGGAAAAGACGAGGAGGAACTGACGTCAGCGATACAGCGATTCGTCAATTCCTCGCCTATTTGTTTGATGAACTCGTAAGTTTTGGCGATCTGCTGGGAACTTCTACGCAAGGCGGATGTCCCGCCGTTGTAGTTCGACATGATGGGCTACGAGTCCGACTGCCATCTCAGCTATGGAAATGTGGTGCATGTGGCGGAATTTCCACATCATTTCTTGACGGCGTTTGTAATGAGCCACACTGTGAAGGTGTGCTTTCAATCGTCGATAATTCCGACTTTCCCGGGGTAAGCTACTCCAAAAATATGTTTACCGAGAGATTCGTGAATGGACAACGCGCAGAGCTACGCTGCGAAGAGCACACTGCCCAGCTTGCTTCTGAGCTTGGGCAACAGACTCAGGAAGCGTTCCAGTGTGGTCAGGTTAATGTCCTTTCTTGCTCGACGACATTTGAGATGGGAATCGATATTGGTTCACTTCAGTCCGTAGTGCTTAGGAACGTGCCTCCCAGTACGGTCAATTATCTACAACGCGCGGGGCGAGCTGGCCGTCGTGCTGATGCCGTGGCATTTGTCCTTACGTACTGTCAAAGAAGGCCTCACGATCGCATTTACTTCCAACGTCCCAAGGACATCATTGCCGGTGATGTCGATCCTCCGCGTATCGATTTGACAAACAAGAAAATTTTGCAACGGCACTGTTTTGCAGAAATCCTGGCGGAATTCTGGGTTTGGCTCAACCAACAGGTTATAGGCGGCGAGCGAGGACGGTTCCGCATGGCAGGTACAGTGGGTGCCTATTTTGAAGATCGTCTCGATGGAACAAACTGCACTCCGGCCGATCACCTCCGTACTTGGTTGATGGAAAGCAAAAATCGAGAGAATTGTACATCACGACTTTCAAGTGCATTCCCAGAGCTCCATGGAGCGGACGTTCAGCATGCGCTTGACTTAATTTCCGACCCTAATATATCGAGTGGTAATCCCTTGGCTAAGGCATGCGAGGACGCTGTGCATCTCGTTAACAGCTTTCGGTCGGGAGAGGAACGCCATGAGTGTCTAGCTTCACAACTGGCTGATGAGGCGTTAGCGGCTCGCCGAGATGGAAACCAGGAACTTGAACATTCGATTAAGGCTGAGCAACATTCGGAATTGAGTTTAGCCAAATCTTTCCGCAAGCTCCTACGCCAACAGCGCGATGAATTCCTCATTTCCTTCCTGATGGGACGTGGCACTCTTCCAAGTTTCGCCTTCCCGGTTAACGTTGTAAAGCTTCATGTACTAAGAGAGGAATTCAATACGAACCGTTCTGCGAGAGAGTCATCAAGGTTGAAGTTCGAGCGAGATGGTAAGGTGGGTCTTAGCGAATACGCTCCGGGCGCGGAGATCGTTGCCGGAAAGAGGATCTACAGTTCTGTTGGACTAAGGAAATTTCCTGCATTGGAATTCGATCCAACAAATTGGTTCCGCTGGTGCAATAACTGCAATGCGCTTCAGGTATGGCCACAGGGAACAGAAAAACCTGACGACGTAAAGCCGGAATGTTCAACGTGCGGTCAGCCCTTATCCGCAGGATACGATCGTCCACTTCAATGGGTCGCTCCTCGATGGGGATTTGTTACAGATGTGAAGGAAAAAGGCAAAGAGCCACGTGGACAGCGGCCCGCAAGAATTCAGTCGACTCGGGCATTCTTTCTGCATAAATGGGGGAGTTCGGAGGATTTAGACAGAAGTTGTCCCACTGAAGATAGAGAATCTTTTCCAAATACGGATAGTTCGATTCGCGTCGATGGCAATTACCTTAGCGGGCGAAGTCTATTGGTTCTCAACCTCGGAGAGTTTACGACGGATCGTACTGGTATTCCGCGACGCAAGGGATTTACGCTTTGTGCTACGTGTGGGCGAGTTCATTTCGACAAGAAGGATACACCGCGTAAACATCGACCCCCATACCATGAACGAGGCCAATCGTGTCATGGACCGATTGGACTCGGCGGAAACACTCAGGGACAATCCGTTGCATTGGGTCATCGATATGAAACCGATGTTGTGTGGCTTGAATTTTACGGATCTGGGCATTCCAGAATTGATACAGGGTTCTGGCTGAGTCTAGCTTACGCTCTGACCAATGCTGCTTGCCGAGAGTTGAGCATTGAGCGTTCGGACTTGGAAGCTACCACTGTTCCACTCGCGGATCAGGCAGATCGTCACGCGATCGTGATTTATGACGCGGTACCAGGTGGTGCAGGGCATTGTCGCCGAATCCTTAATTCAATTCCTAGAGTGATTCGGCGGGCGCAGCAACTGCTAGCTGGTTGTGATTGCGACCCGGATAGCACTGGTTGTTATGGTTGTCTCTGTGATTACCAGAATCAATTCGCGCATGAAGAGCTATCCCGTGGTACCGCTCTCAAGTATTTGGGCATGCTTGTCGATGCATTGGACTCTGGACATTCAAGTCCTTGGAGAGACACTAGCTCCTCTCCTGGACGCGAGATGGTCGATTCGTTGATGGCCGCCACCGCAAATGTGTCCCTTGTAGTAGATAAGATAATGCCCGATCCGATCCCTGGATTGAATCGCGATTGGTTCGATGTCATGAAGCAGCTTGCAAGTCGACCGTCTGGAGCCGACAAGGTCACTCTCATTTTAGGAAAAGTTCCGAACGTAGGGTCTGACGCGTCAGATACTTTAGCATATCATCGAGTTGCTGAGCTCAAGTCTCTCGGTGTGAATGTCCTGTCGTGTGACCGGGTTGGCAGAGAAACTGCTACGTTGAGTATTTTTAACAGCGATGGGACGCTAAATACCGTTTGGAAATGGCCATGGAATTGTCCCCTTGGTCCGGAAGTAGATGGAGTTTGCAGGAATCGTCTTGGTAGGGAGCAAGAGGCCGCTGAAACAATCGATACCAATCCCACGACGAGCTCGTTGACACTACCGATTTTACGTGAATTCAACGAGTTTACGCTTGAACCAGGAAAGCGTCACAACTTCTTCGCTTCTCAGCTTCTGGGTAATCTTTTAAAACACTTCATTGCTGGCGCTGTCATCATCGACCCTCATACACTCCATGATCCGAGAAAGATTGCGATACTCGAAGAATTTCTAAGGGTGCTTAAAGTCACGGAGGATGCAGAGGTCATCGTAAAAGCTGGGCGAATTCGCGGAGAGGAGAGGAAAGGGAATTTTACGAGGTGGTCGGAGCAGGATGCCGCTGCTAAGTCCATAACTGCGAAATTCGCCACCCACCGCCTTAAAGTAATATTCCCAAGTGATGGATATTTTGTTGATCACGATCGAGTAATCTACCTAAGTACAAAGAAGCCTGACGGCAACCACTACTACAAAGTTATCCTCGGGCAAGGACTGTTCGGATTCCATCCAGCTTGTAACAAACGGTCCCACGGAGTTTGGTTTGAGATTTCAGAAGTCGAATGGACGGCAGCCAAGGCGCGCTAGGGCGAATGATTACAAAATGCCACAGTGAAATAGTTATTTGACGCCGGGATGAGCCGGCGACGGATCGCTCGTGCGCTGGGAATCGATAAAAACTTCCTCGCTTAGAATTCGCTTGGATCAGGTCCCTTTATTTGGCACATTGGCCCTTTTTGAGCGCCCGCTGACGGTAAGCATAATCCCAACTATAATCAGACAAGGAGAACTTCCGATTTTGCATCTTCCATTTACCGAGTTTTTATGACTAGCGACGCCCACGACGACCAACGATCCGAAAGGACCGATTCAATCTTTTCTCTCGCAGAGCTTATCCCGACGAATCGATTGCTCTATTACCCATGTTCCGGGCTCGACACGAGGTTTCCTTTGGAACGATTCGCTGACAGTATCGATTCCTTCTGGTTCGCCGATGTGCGCTATGTGAAAGATCTTAGGAAACCAATCGAGGATTTCGTCATCCACTGCCCTTCGGGATACACCCTCGAAGCGAGAACCAAACTGAATGTCCATCCTGCGAGTCGCGATCCCTACGTAGCCCTCCGATGCCAGCTTAGACATCGCGAGTCTCGACGGCAGATCGAAGTCCTCTACCTCGCCAGCGATGCAGTCGGCGTTTTCCAAGCCTTGGAAAAAGCAGACAAAAAACTTGCGGTTTTCTTTTACCGCCGAGATGGTGTCAGTGAAGGTGGAAGCAATCTATGGTGGCTGCACCCGACTCCCGCTCTTGATGGCGCACCGGCACTTCTAGAGCGAGTATTGGGAATCATCGAACCGGGTGGGGAAATCGTAAGCGATGGATCCAACGCTTTAGAAGAATTCGTCGTAAAGCAACCCAACGGATCCTCAGGCAACAACAAACTCGTAGACTTCGATTACAAGCAGTGGCGTTTACACCCAGATGGCCCAATCGATCCTCAATGCGATCGAACCATGCTATGGAGTGTCGGTCTGGTTCCATAGTTTGCTAAGCCCTGCTGCGAGGTAACGCCAGGGTCCGGTGGCTTACGCACTAATGGCATTGAAGTGTCGCCCTCTGGGCTTAATACCAGGAGCATGCTTGAGGGGTCAGGTAAACGACCATCGATTCGGCCAACATGCTGGACTCGATATTCGCCTTAGGCGAAACTTCGTTTAACCCGCAGCCAACGGCCAGGAACTTGACCAAGCCCGCCAGGATGCTGCTTTTGGGCACCAGTAGGTTATAGGGGCGCGTCTTTGCATTCCGATTTTTCCGTCGGTTGGGTGAAGCGGGCTTTGCCGCGCAAACCTCCACCGAGCAAGGCGAATCGCCTGACATTCTTTCGATCCTTGCGCGAGATCCTCTACCTTTGCGTCTTTGCACCTTCGCGCCTTTGCGTTCTTTTCTTCCAACAGCCTTACGCGCGGTCTTCCCCCTCACCCCCCCCGCCCCCTACTCCCCCAGCCAAAGCCCTGGGGGCGAGGGGGAGCCAAGCGGTTTGGGGGGT
>JAUMAI010000079.1:6780-7032 GCA_032116775.1 Pirellula sp.
GTGGTTGATCGATCATGGGGTGAGGCTTGTTCTAACGCCGACGTACCGAAGTCAGGATGTCCCAGGCATACCATTCGAGAAACAGCAAGAGGATCGGTAGGGTGTAGATGATCAATTGAGGTAGAGCCGAGGGACTCAACTCGTCGGTCGCATCGAGCCTGGGGAACATCCAGCCAAGGGCTTGGACCAACCCAAATACCATCCCCGCGTTGATCGCAATGAGCAGCACGCTGATTGCAACCTCGCCAAAAA
>JAUMAI010000080.1:0-1086 GCA_032116775.1 Pirellula sp.
CCTGGCGATCTCTACTTCACCATGCTCTGTGTCGGGTAGGTAATTGCCGCCCATGAACATCGGGTGGAAAGACTCAAGTGCCTTGCGGTCGGCAACTGAGAAGGCCGCGTCGCCGACAAGATCGCGTACCTCGTGATTCCTGCCCTCATCAAACAATGCCTTGAGTTTCTTCCGCAGCACTGCACCCTTGACCTTCGAGAGCAGGTACTTTTCAAGCTTCTCCGGGCGGAAGTAGCTCTTGGGGCGGAAATCCAGATCGAGATCGTCACTCATGGGGAGTCCCTTTGGAGATGTCACGTCCAGGGTAGTCCGCCGTCCTGCGAGCCGAGTGCGGCGACGGTGCGCCGCAGAGATCCAGGCGCTTGATCTTTCCGTGCTCAACCTTCGCAAGAACGACCGCAAGCAGGTTGTCCTTGTCGCCTTGAGCCATAACGATACACGGCCCGGGAATCTCGCGATCAAGCCACCCCATCTCTGCCCACGGCACCGTGCCAGACTTTCGGATCGCCTCAAGTTTCGGAACGATGTAATTCAGGTATGCGCTTTTCGACTCAATTTCGGCGAACACCCACTGTGATGCATAGTGAAAGTCTTCCGCGAGCAGCGGCTCCAGACTCGATACATCTAGCGTGTTCATCATGGTCGCGTAAGCACGCAGAGCTTGTTCTACAGTGAGGCTCATGACTTACTCCCTTTGGTCACTCTCTGGAAAATCTGCTCAACGGCCGTCACCACATCGTCGCTGATTGCCTCGACAGTTGCCAAGGTCGCAGTGGTAATTTTCTCGGCTTCAATGATGTCTTCAATCGTCGGGACAATCTTCGGCTCGTCGGTGTGCGCGAATTGCAGGAACGACCTAGTCGTCCTTGCCTTGTCCCAGAGCGCTAGGTTTTCGGTCTGCAATTCGAACCCAGCGGGGATAACGATCGGTCGCAACTCAAAGCGAAAGTCAGGATCTGCGATAGTCCGAATGGGTCCGTTCGCGCTGACCATCCTGCGCAAGAAATCAGTCAACCCGGCGAACGGCAGACCGATGAACAGAAAGTAAATCTCCCGACGCAATGTCCATGCAGCCGACCCATCATT
>JAUMAI010000080.1:1096-3514 GCA_032116775.1 Pirellula sp.
TGCCTTCTTCCCGTACCGGTAAGCCCTGCGGCGCCAATCCAGTCTCAGCCACAGAGTGGTTAAACATTACCGCTCCTTGTGACGTCCACGCAGGTGCTTTCCCTTCGAGGTAATTGAGCGCCTGGAAAACAAGTTTGGCTTCGACGGTGATGGGGTAAGTTAGCGGCGACTCGTCGACGATGTCCTGTATCCACTGCCGCACGGGGCGGAGGTTGCGAACAGCGATAGGGAAAGCAATCGTCCGGAAGGCGCCGTCAGGGATGCCAAAGAAGGCGTAGGCATTCTCCGGTTGCTCGACGATCGTTATTTGGTAGGTAGATTCCAACTGCAACTTGGACGCACTATCCCAAGTACGGGGGAACTGCATGTACAAGCCCTCTGCGATCACTTTGTCCAGAGGCATGGTTGCCGGGAAAATACTGAAGCCACCGTCCAAGCCGCACCAAGTTTGCCGTATTTCCCACTGCTTCGTCTCGGCCTTGTAGGTGACATCGAAGTGGGTATCGCTTTCATTTCCTTGCCAGCGTGCCGACCACCCCACGTTGGATAGATCGAACGTTGACGGATCGAGGTTTCCAAGGACCAGATACTGTGGGATGTCTGAGGCGGTCCGGACGAGGGCTGGGTTCAATTCCCGCCAAGAGAAGGGGGCTCGGTCAGGAGCGAATCGAATCAGGGGAACCGAGCGAGGAAGCTTGGATTGGCGATTCAGAGGAGAGAGAGTCATGGCTTTCCTCCCTCGGGTTTTTGTTGCAAGCAGTGTAGATTAATCATTTGATACTCCTCTTTAGCAGATTGGCCGATTGGCATTGGGCCTGCAATTCGGATGAACTCGCCCCAGATTTAAAAATTTACTACTACCTTAACTTTCGTCGAGCTCAGTAGATGAGCCTGTCTCCTTCAAAAATTGGCTAATGACTTCGCCCAACCCGACGAGTTGGGCCCGCTCCACACAGCACCGGGCCTTGATACGCTCTTCGTCAGGGTTTTTGGCGGTCAAGAACTGCGTCTTGATGACCAATTCGATTAGCCAAGGCTGCGCCGCGATGGATTTGATTGTCAGCGTTTCAATGTAAGTGTCGGACGCAGATAAGATGCTCTGGATCTGGATATCGGCTGAGCTGGTGGTTGGGTCAATTATTGACATGTCAATTCTCCTGTTTAGCCGCTTTGACGATATGTCGGGGGCGGCAAGCTGGATCAAATCCCCCCAAGTCTTTTGTTTTTATTGGTCAGACCAAACCATTACTTATCTCAACAAAATTAGCTCTGGGATCCCATCAACTCCACACCAGACTATGGCGCTTTGCTCGAAATGTTCACCAAGCTTTTTTGCGGCTTGTAGATTGAGGCCCAAGACTAGGAAGCTTTCCTCGCCAGGCCGGTCGTTCGAGGGGTGTTGTCCTATTCCAGGGAGGTAGGTCAGGCCGCGTCTGGCTAGTTCGTCCGCAAGTTGACGCTGTCGAATGCTGTTGTCCGCGGAGCTCATCAGCTGGCTCTTGGCATTACATGCGGTGAGAAAAGCGCTGCAGTCCACACCATACAATTTATGAATGGCCAACAGGACGTCGTTTACCATCCCAATTTGCAGGGAAAATGGCGTCTCGCCTTGAATGCGATATTCAGTCTCTCGGTATGCCTGAACAGTGGCGTCGTCGATGTCTGTCTTAGAAAACAAAAAACCCTCCGATTTGGAGGGCCGACGCGTCCCGCTTGGTTGCTCTTCACAGAGCCACATTTGCTTTCGCAGTCCACCTTGCCCGGGTAGGCAGGTTGGCGTGGGCGTCGACCCAACTCAAAATGTATGTTTAAGATACCAGAATTAAGCTCATAACTCAAAACAGGCAGGCTGTGATTAACTCGATTTATTATCTTCCCGGGCATGGCGGTAGGCTAACCACAGGTCTTGGGGAAGCTTTGACGCAGCGAGGCCTGGCGATCTTTGGCCGTGAGACGGTGGGCGAATTTCTTCGCTTGCCATTCATGGAACAGACTGCATTGATTGCTACTGATTTGCAGGCTGATTATTGGTCGCCTAGTGCGCTTGTTATTGCAAATTCGTTTGGCGCGTATTTGTTTCTTCACGCTCAAGCTTCGCTGCCACCTTATCCAGGTCGAGTGATCATCCTATCCCCTATCGTCGGGGAGTTCCAGAATGAGAACATCGGAGCGTTTTTCAGTCCACCGTACCCAAAAAAGTTGGGGGAGCTCGCCGAAGCCAGAGCATTTCCCTGTCCCTTGAATGCGCAAATTTATGTGGGTGCGGAGGATTGGCAGAGCGATCCTGAGCAGGTGCAACGGTTCGGGCAGCTGACAGGAATGACCTTGCCCCCGGAAAGTGGATCCCATAACGAGATGCATAATCTTGTGTATGGGAGGATTTCTGATGAAAAAGACAAGGGCGCGGTATACGCTGGA
>JAUMAI010000081.1:0-21943 GCA_032116775.1 Pirellula sp.
CTTGTCTCTCTGTCAATCGTGCGCGAATTCGTCGTGCTTGTAACTGTAAACGAAACCCATGAGTACTCTCACTGTAGTGCTGCGATACAACTCGCGGGATTCCATCGCTGTCGACCCTGTACGCATTATGCACCCACACATCCCAGCCCCACAAGGCTCCGCCGACGAAGTAGGTGTGGTGGTCGGCAACTCGGAGGTTGTAGACGGTGGTGATTTCGTTGAGGCTCGCGATCGATTCGATCGGAATCAAAGTCCGTTGGCTGCTAACGAGCAGATCACCCACGCGTAATTCACCCGCAGGGACAAAACGTTCTTGAGCAGGTACATAGAAAGGATGCTCAGCGGTGGTCTTGATGCTTTGGCCGTTGATGACCAATTCCATGACGGCAGCCGTACGGACAAATTTCTCTTCAACCCGCTTCAGCTCCAGCGGTCCCTGCGGATCAAACTCGCTGCGAGCTAAGACCCGATCCCCCTCCTGAATCTCTTCCATCGGACGACGGTGTCCTTCCAGGTCGACCACAAACGGCGTGCCAGCGGTGAAGCAAGCATTGGCCACGCTGGTTCAATCGACGTGTGTGATTGAAGCGATACGCTCGCAGGTGAAATCGGCGAGGTTATTGATGAAGAGGTGGATTGCCGAGTTCGCGTTAGCCATTAAAAACAACCACAACCTCGTTCAACGTGGCTTAGATCTCGTATCATCGAAGGAGCATCTTGAGACGTTGTTATGAATGCGTACAAATGTACGTAATAGGCTTGCGAGACTTGTGTTGCTTCATTGTCATGACTTCCTTCCGGCGGTCGACATTCTAGCGAACTGGTTACGCCGAGTACCGGCGCGATCAGGGGCGTACGAAGAGTGAGGTGGAATCGTCAGCTCGCTGATATGCCATTGTAGAAAACCTAGAACAGATGCGATCGTTTGCTAAGATCGGTCGCATTTTTTATGCGCGGAGAGTGCGACGGCAATTTGGACAAACACTTTTTCCACGACGTTCCTTTTCTCAGTCGACGTGTCCTGTGTGATCGAATCAACGCCCAGAGACTCTCTCCAATTTTTTCAACAACTCGACCAAACCGCCCAAATCAGGCCGAAATCTCTACAGTTACAATTCGGCCAAAAGTGCGATGATAATTCGGCCCGTAACACTTTTCAAAGTACAATGCCGTGTACGTCCGCTTGATTCGCGTCAATCAACCGTTTCGCATTACTGCCAGTTAGGATACTGCTTGCGCCAATTTTTACTTCAACTAACTGTCGTCTGATAATATTACGAACGGCTCGAAATCCTGCCTTTAGCTCAGTAGACGCTGGAATCCATTGTTTTGATTGCAAATCAATGGTTTTCTTCGGATACCATAGTGCGCCAGGCGCCAATTGAACTCTATTGTCCTTTTCGTAGCATCCTGGCAAATGAAGTGCCAGCCCTGGTCCTCCACGCGACAAATCAAGAAAGTACTTTCCCGCGTTTGGGCCCTCATCGATGCGCAGCATGAACGGAGGTTGAACCGAGAAAGAAGTGGACCAGATAAATGCGACACCTCTCTCCGCACAAAGTTGTTGCAATACGGTATCTACAGTTCTGCCTTCGAATGGAATAGGATCGCTGTACCGACTGTCGGGTAGAATACAATACTCGGGATGCTCAAGTATGGCGACTAATATCCGCCAGGTATCGTCCCATGTGCCAAAAAATCCAAAGTGTGCCAAGCTTCACCTTACTCGTTGAAAATGAACCGGAATTCCAGCTGCCTCATAAACTGCCTGTTTAATTGTCTCACGCGATTTGAAGGAAATGCCGTCTGCATTCGTTCGTGCAGCTTCGTATGCCATTTTTACTTCTCTAGTGGTCGTATCCATGACCCACACATCCGGCTCAAGGCTTACACCGTTGGCTTTGCCTGGTTGATGTTTAATGTTCTTTCCAGTGACAATTGCATCGTTAGGGAATTCTGCTGCCGCACGTTTCTTTAGCTGTTCAACCGTGGCATCATGGTCAAGATTCCCCGGTTTTCCCCTTTGATTCCTGAGTTTGGGTTGCGATGTCGCAGGGAAATTGTTAGCGGGGTCTCTCAGGTAAGTTCTAATTTGTCTCTTTTCCGATTGACTAAACTGCCGACCATTTCCAATGCTGGTCCACAGCCCTTTCGGGGTTTTTCCGCCATTAGCAGCAACCTTGGAAGCATATGCATTTGCAAATTGCTTAACTTCTTCCGGTGTACAAACATTATGCGCCCAAACACTCCAGCCCCACTCGTCGCAACCGACGAAGTAGGTATGGTAGTCCGCGACTCTGAGGTTGTAAACGGTTGCGATTTGCAGTGTGGAGTGGATCGCATCGATTCGGAGCAATTGTCCATCGTGCGAGATGAGTTGATCGCCCACTTGTAGTTCACGGGCAGGGACAAAGGCCTCGCGAGCGGGAACATAGAAAGGATGCTCTTCGGTGGTGCCAATCTTCTGACCACCGATCTCTAGTTCGATAATCGGCGAGGTGCGTGTAAAGAGTTCTTCAACTCGCTTCAGCTCCAGTGGTCCATGGGGCTCAAACTCATTGCGAGCTAACACCATCTCGCCCACTTGGATCTCTTCGATCGGCTTGCTAGTGCCCTCCAGGTCGACCACCAATGGCGTACCAGCAGTGAAGCAGGCTTTGGCAATGCTGGTTCAATCGACGTAAGTGATTCAAGCGATTAGCTCACAGGCCAATAGGATGGTAGTTGCCAATGCAGAAGTGGAATGACGAGTTCGAATCGGCAGAAGAGCTGAATCACAACACTAATCAACATGGCTCAAATTTGCGTATCATTAAAAGTGCAACTTGAATTGTTCTTAAACGCGTACAGTTGTACGTGCATGGCTAGCGAATTGATGTTGCTTCAGGGGCATGATTTTCTTCCGGCAATCGATATTCTAGCGAACCGGTTACACGAGTATCGGCGCGACGAGGGGCGTACGAAGAGTGAGGTGGAATCGTCAGCTCGTTAAGCGTTATCCTTTGAAAATCTAGAACAGACGCGATCGTTTTCTAAGAGCGGTCGCATTTTTATGCGCGCTGAGTGTGACGGCAATTTGGACAAACACTCATTCCACGACGTTCTTTTGTTCGAACGAAATGTCCAGCGAGATCGAATCAACGAACAGTGATTCTTTCCAGTTCTTTCAACAATTGGGCCAAACCGCCCAAATCAGGCCGAAAGCTCTACCGTTACAATTCGGCCAAAAGTACGAGAATAATTCGGCCCGTAACGCTTATGGACGCTTATCAACTACAATCCTATCCTTCGATCCTGTACTAAGTACCGTTGGGTCATTACGATAAAATTGATAAAGTAAATCTTCGAAGTTATGGCCCTTTGGTGGGGTGCAAGAGGATAGATCGCAATTGTGAAACGATACAAACTCTTTGAACTTTGCCTCCGAAAAATCAACTCGCACAAGTGCGTTTCGGTTGACTGGGAGATCATGGTAGATGCCGTTGAAAGTCACGTCCGTGAGTATGCCGCTGAATCGACAATCAATCAGCGTAGAATCGTTGAAACTGGTTCCCTTAAACTTGCAGTGATCGAAATTGCACAGCTCGAATTTTGGACAGCGAAAACTTTGGCGCGAAAAATCGCACTTCCTAAATAGACATTGCGAATAGACTCCACCACCGGCACCAATGGCGACAGCATCGAATACAACCTTGTCGAATAGGCAATTTTGAAAATCGCATCCAGAAATTCTCATGTTAAAAATTTTTGAATCGATAAATGTGCAGTTTTCGAACACACATCCTTCAAAACTTGAAAGTTCAAAGTTTGTATCCGTGAAGTCAAAATCTTCAAAATGTTGGCCTACTTCAGACGCACCTGTTGGCCAATTTTTTCCCCGATAATCAGTCTTCATTGTACTTTAGCTCCAGAATACTCCGGTTCCATTTGCAAAATGACCATTGTAACGATTCTGATGTGTTCCCCTCAACCAATCAGCTTTAGTTGTAAGTTCCCAATAATCCTTGGTCTTTGCATCGTAAATGTCAGGGCCGAACCTACCTCGTGGTGTAATCGAAAGTCCTAGGCTTTTAATCATTGGGTCGTCAGCCACCAACGTCTTGAATTCTGTGTCTACTTGTGTTCCCATGAATAACTTTTCCTTTCGTGCGGCAATTCTTAAGTGCTTTTCACGTTGAGCCACATCCGTTGCCGCAGCAGCTCTATTCTTAGATCTTTGGATCGAAGCCAGTTGGCGCTCAGTATATTTCGCCCTTTGGGCCGCTGTGTTCGCATGCTTCTGGAGCTGCGCGATGATTGTAGGGTGCCCTGACGAGCCTGCATCACCAAATATTCGTGTATGAGATTCCCGAAACTCGCGGCTATTTACAAGAGCTGGCCCACACTTCGCATTATGCGCCCAAACACTCCAGCCCCACTCGTCGCAGCCGACGAAGTAGGTATGGTAGTCAGTAACCCTAAGGTTGTAAACGGTTGCGATTTGCAGCGTGGATTGGATCGCGTCGATGCGGAGCAACTGTCCATCGTGCGAGATGAGTTGATCGCCCACTTGTAGTTCACGTGCGGGTACAAAGGCCTCGCGAGCAGGAACATAGAAGGGATGTTCGTCGGTGGTGCCAATCTTTTGACCACCGATCTCTAGTTCGATGATCGGCGAGGTGCGTGTAAAGAGTTCTTCAACTCGCTTCAGCTCAAGCGGTCCATTCGGCTCGAACTCATTGCGAGCCAACACCATCTCGCCCACTTCGATCTGTTCGATCGGCTTGCTATTGCCTTCCAGGTCCACCACCAGCGGCGTACCAGCAGTGAAGCAGGCTTTGGCATAGCGGTTGAGGAAGAAATTGCGACTAAAGCCCCCCACTGCACCGTGTAATGCGCCCTGCGTGGCACCGTGCCAAACATCCCCCCCAGCGGCGTACGATATTCCTCCACCAATAGCTGCTCCAGAAGCAGCGCCAATTGCCGCACTCTTGGCAGACTGCCTCAGGATTACATTGGTTTCGAGCTTCTTGATCGCACCACAAGCTTCAGCGGCTTGCACACCTGCCTTGCCAAACTTCAAGAGATCGCCTGCATACGGCAGGAGGGCTCCTGCTGCAGATATTCCGGCATTGAGAAAAGCTCCTTCACGGCCCATCAGACCTTCGCCGACATACCAAACTGCGTTTATACCGTCAGCGATTCCAGTTGGGTCAATGATTCCAACATAATTCAGAATCTCATGCGCAGGGTCGGCCCAAGAACGATACGCGGCTTCCTGACTTTCAACGGATAAAGCATAACGGCCTTCATGCCAAGAGCGTGTTGATTTCTGAAGTTCAGTTATTGGGTCGCTGTTGACTGTTCCCCGTTTATTTGCGGCAAAAACATACTCGGTTGCCATCCAACTTTTTGTGTTGGTAAATTCAGAACCGTCAAGTTGATTGAGGTGCCATGTCGCAGCTAGCTCGTCGGGGTGAGGTTGCTGCGAGCTATGGGTGGTGTTGACATGGCTTGCAATCAACTCTCCACGCGAATCAAACCACTTGAAAGATTGGATCTCATTTCCAAGATCTGGGTCCATATCGAACTGTAGAACTGGCTTTTGTCCCTGATAGATGGTGCCTATCTGCGTCGTAGATTTATCGACGACGTCCGTATTGGTGACTATCAATCGACCCATTGGATCGTATAGGTAGGAAGTAATAACTGCTGGACTAGTTGACGATTGAGTATACGTCTGGGTTTCTAAGAGGCGATTTTCGTTGTCGTAAGTGAAGGTCTCTTTTGAGATGTGTGGTACGAGCTTAAATCCATCTACAGCGACTTGACCGGATAGGCTTTCAAGCCTCAGTTTCAACACACTATCTGCATCAAGCTGTACCGTAGCAATTGGAAACCAAGGGTGCCCATCGCTATGAGTCTCATTGCCTGGAACGCTAGTGAAGTTGACCGTGATTTCCGCTTGATCCTCTTCCATAAACTCGGAGGATCGGCGCAAAAAGCCGGTTCTTTCATCTAAAGTAAGGGCCTTAAATAGGTTGGCACGGGTAGCCCGCGTTACTGAGTCGCTAACGGTAAATCGGTAGCTTCCAGTTCCCAGATTTGAGTTTTCCTGCCATGTGGCCCAGACGTCGTAGACCCCTGCCGTGGTCTGTTCAAATTCGATAGTTGCGGATTCCCCGTCGATCCATCCAACGGCACGGGTTTGGCTATTGAGGTAGCGACCTGCTTCAGTACCTTGAGAATTAGGGTAAGTAACTCTTGCGGTAGCCGAGTCATCTACATATTGAGTTTGAATACGTGAGGTTCGTTCAACAAGATTACCCTCTCCATCGTATTTGTAATTGAAGAACTCGTCTTGGGGTACTCTATCGCCCGGAGCTTTCGAAGGAGCGACAATTGTGGTTGGAGCCCATCCTGTACCGGGATAGCTTTTAGTTTGGCTCTGAAGAAGATTCTGTGAATCGTACTGCAATGTGACAACATCATGATACGAATCATCGTCGTTGGACAAGTTTATGTTGCGAGTTGTTTTCTTTAAGAGGCCATTCGAAAGATATTCATTGGTAATGTTTGCTGTTTCCGTCTTGATAGAAGAAGAAGCAGCATCGTATCGCGCAAAGTTGTAGTTGACTGCATAAATCGTTCCATCGGAATGGTAGCTGTAGTTTGTGTTCAGATGATGGGTAAGAATCGTCGCATTCTTTTCAGATCTTACAGAGGAGAGTAACGTGTCTGCGTTGTAAGTGTAGGTCGCACGCATGTCCCGTGGTGTATACCCACCGATCCACTTCTCTTCTTGAGATTGGCTAAATTGAACTGACTGCGTTACAGCACGTCCCAATCCATCGTAAACAAGCTCCTCAGAAAATAGCGATTCATTTGTGGGAATCGACTCTGTAAGCTGACGATTGTCGATAGTCAGGCTTTGTGATTGAATTAGTCCATTCGGCAGGACGTCTCGCTGAGCAATCTGTCGGATCTTTGGGGCGTTTTTCGCACCGAACATCGTAATGCTACCCCGGTCACGCCCAAGGCTATCGAATAGAGTGTCTACATTTGCGACATAATCCTTTCGAAACGACGCTGAGTCTTCCCATGTACCAGCCGCCGACAATAGAGTACCATTCGAACGAAGTGTACGAGTTTCGATATACTTCTCGTTCCCCTTTTCCGCGATCTTTGTGATCATCGGACGCGCGGTCAAGTCATAGGGAGATAGACCGGTAGGGTCAAAGGTTGTCGTCGTTTTCCAGCCATTACGGTTGGTGTACGTAGTTGTCGGTCCCGCGTAGTTCCAAGAAGCAAAAACGATATCTCGATCAGAAGCAGAGAATCCCTTTGCGTAGGATTCACTCGCTAAAGGGCGGCCAAGCTGATCGAAGTCGTAACGGTTCCACTGACCAAGATCGTCCTCCATCAGAACCACATTGTTGGATGAATCATAACGATAGCTAGCAGACTTCTGTCCCGGCAACAGCTGCTGGAGTGTACGGCCTAAGTCGTCGTAACGATATTGGACTGTTTGCATTTGACCATTGACATCAGCGCTATCACCCTTAGGAGCACTTGTCGTCAAAACATTACCTAATTCGTCGTAATTGGTGCGAGCACGAATTACAAATCCCATATCGATCAATGAATTCCCCTGAACGTTGTCGGGAGAATCGATGTTCGACGTCCGAACGGCGCTAACAAGTGTCTGTCCCGCTGTATTGGTTGCGATTCGAGACACGCGAATAGCATCATAGGCAGTGTTGAATTGAAAACTTCCAGATGCGTTCCCCGCAATCGATGATCGTGTCGTTGTTGCGACAAGCTGATTGTCTGGTTGATACGTGTAGGTTGCCAACGTGGTAGGTGTGTTACCAAATAGCGATGCTAGGTTACCATTGGATAAATAATCAGGATCAGGTTGTTGCACATAAACGGGATTCCCTATCGAGTCGAATTTCGTGCGGGTACCTCGATTCTTCGCATCCGTAGGAGATTGCAGGCTATTTTGTACCGGGTATTGAACGATGTTCCAGCCATCTGTCCCTGTGTCGTTGCCACTGAAATAGTCAGTAAACGTCACAAGTAACTGACTGCTTGACCAAACCATGGTAGAACGAAGTCGTCCCAGTTGATCGTAGCTGTGTTCGGTCATAGTGCCCCCTGCGATGTCTGGGCTCTTCTGGAGTTCTGCAATCAACTGACCCTGCGAGTCATATTCAAAAAAAGTTTCTGCTCCAAGTGCTGACAAAGTCTTGACAACTTGCCCAGCACCGTTAGTCCATTGGGTGGTGGAGAGTTTCGTTCGGTCCGTACTTACTGTCTTAATAAGCCCACCTTCATAAGTGGACGATGAAGTTGCCGGTGCAGTGCCTGATTCCCGACCTGACGTGACCCATACCGATGGCGGTGCTGCCCCTAGAGTCTGTGCTTGACTGGCATTAGGTTTCCACAAAGCCTCAATTTTCGTGTCGTATTGACTTAGCGGGTCGACAACGTAATGGGTTGCGTTTTTGTCGTCATAGTAAAACGCAGTAGTAAGTATCTCGTTGTTCTTGTACGGATTGCGTCGAGTTTCTGTCTGGGCGAGTACTCGTCCTGACGGATCATATCGGTAATCGATTTCTGCTCCGAATGTCGGTGACGTACCAATTCCTGAGGTGGTTGTTTTGATCAATTGCCCCAGTGAGTCGTAGTTGAAAACAGAATAGCGTCGATTGCTTTCTGTCGTTGCCAGCGTGTTACCAGAAGCGTCATAATCAACCTTGGTTACTTGATTTGTTGTATTCCAGCCAGATCCATTCCAGCCTACGTTGATTTTTTCAGTGATTGTTGTCGGAAGTGCAACGCGCGGATCGGCGTAGGTGTAGGTCGTTGTTGCTCCGGTGAGTAAGTTCTTTTCTTCTACAACTCTACCGAACTTATCGCTGGTCGTTTCGCTAATCGCTTTACCAGAGAAGTTGAGCGTAATCACATCGGAAAGGATCGAGTGCGGTCCATTCGAAACACCGCCGACTACCTCCCACGACTTTCCAGTCGTTGGGTCATAAAAGTATTGGATTTGTGATACTTGGCCACCACTTCGAGTTTCATCCATTATCGAACCGTCGGAATAGTACTGATAAGCAGTGTTCACGCTGACCGATACATTTCCATTGGTATAAACAGAAGGGTAAGAGGCCCCCTGAGCTTCCGTTTTTGAGACCAACTGACCAGCATTGTTGTAAACAAACGAATGTACGACACCTTCCTTGTTCTCCTGACGAACGAGATTTCCGACTGAGTTGTACTGGAATTGGTCGTGAGAAATGGTCGTTAGCTGAATTGTCGGGGTAGCTGAAATGCTTTGCAAGCTGAAAGTGTTCGATTGTACGAGCGTAGCATTCAATTGCCCGAATGCGTCAAAATTGTAATCGACAATACTCACGATTTGATTCGACTTGTTCTTAACCGTTTCCTTATCGACGAAACCATGGTTGTCGTAATCGTAGGTTGTTGATGTTTCCAGTGGTGTGCCCACTCCGTCCACTCTAGTGACCAATCGGCGTCCGGCATACACGTAGGAAGTTTTCGTGCCGTCCGGTGAAGTCTTTGTTTTGACAAAGCCGTTTGTGTCATATTCAAAACTTTCGATAACGTCACCAAGTGTTTGGTCTTCAACTGAGAACATGGAGAGAAGTTGTGATTGCTGCGGAAGAGGATCTCTTAGCCCACGTACCGTTTGCGAGGAGGTCATTTGGCCATCATTTCGATACTCGAAGTAAGTGTCTCCCTGGTGTACTGGGCCACCATTAATCTTCGTGGTAGTGCCTTGGATTTTGGGATGAGACGTTATATGAACCAAACGGGAATGCGCAGCTCCAGTCTCGTCATCGGTTTCGTAGTCAAAGTACGTGAGTCCCTGCGGAGTCATCGTAATGACTAGATTTCCACGAAAATCGTCGATGTCATACCGGGAAGTTGGATCGTTATCGTTTGCTGGGTCGGTCAAACTTCCAATCGTTACCGGTATTTGGTAGTCATACCAATAGTATGATTCCTGGCCTTGAGGAGAGATGGAACGTCTGACATCGCCAAGTGGTGTGTAGTACCACTTTTCCGACATTGCTTCAACACCTGTCGTTGTGTACTTCTTTTCCTGAATCAGGCCATCGACCGTATAGCGGTATTCGATTTCGTCAACGATCGTGCCTGCATTCTGACCTTGCGCGTTCGATGGGGAATACTTGAGAAGATCGGTCGTCGTTTGCGTGACCGTAGCGTAAAAGACAGAAGGGGTGGTGGCGATATCTGCAATGGTTGAGATCGCCGACTTTATGGAATGCGGAACAAGTCCTGGAGAAGTGGTTGTCCATTCATTACCAGCTTGGATTTTGCTCAGGAATCCGTTGGTGTATTGAAAGGTCGTTATAGCGTCCTGTTTTGGAGGTGAAACACGTTGGTCCATCCATGCATCTGAGGTAAGTTGCCCCTGCAAATTATATCCAAACAGCCTTGCCGTCTGAACATTAGTGGGCGTTGAGCCGGGTGTCAGATTTCGGATCTCTTGGATCTTACCGGCGACATACACAAAGCTAACCTGATAGCCTGTGTCGCGATAAATTCTGGTGACATGATTCAATGGATCATATTCCAGCTTCGTTTCGACTTTATCCGATGAAAAAATCGACTTCAGCCTTGATGGATTTCCATTGCCAGGTTGTTCCCACGTAAAGTTGAGACCACGGCGCATGACATCCGCATTCCATGTGAGTGGAATATACTCAACTCCCGGTGGCTCGATTCGAATGAGGTTGAAGATGTCACTCGTAGTATCCACTTTTCTGAAAATGTATTCAGTTCCATCTTTCAGTTTGTAGGCAATCTCTAGGCCTTTATCTCGGCTAGTCATGATTCCCGATTCACCAGCTTGCCGGTAAGAGGTTCCAATTCCCAAGGAGCCATATTCGATACTCTGAATGGTACCTTCGTACTCGGTTTGCGTTGACCATTCACTGGCATTGAATAAGGCAGGAGGATTACCGGGAAAATGCAGCAGGAAACGATCGTCGAGTTTTTTGTTGTTGACACCACCCGCTAGATCAAAACCCTTGGAAAGTGTCAACGTTGGCATTCCTGCCAAGGACCAGCCTGCACCGAAGTTAGAATTATGGTCAACCACAACCACGGGTGATTGGCCACGTGCGACCTGAATCTCTACCACCGGTAGGTTGTCGGCACCGACTGCGTATTCCGCTATGGTTTCGATTTCCCAAGAATAAAGGCCCGTTTTCGTTGGGACTCGTTCTGGTCGTAGGGCAACGAGTATTTCTGGTTGCGAAAGAAGCGTTGCGGCAACTGGAACGTTGGTTTCGATTAAGCCTTGATCATCGTACCACTTCAGTTTGAACGTCAAGCTAGTTAGAACTTGGTCCGATGACTTTTTTAACTTCGCAATGACAAAGTTGTTGGTTTGCTCTGAGGGGGAGGCTGCTGGCACTGTGGAAGAATCGTAGATCAGACCACCTAGGGCCATTTCGGACGTTCCGCCACTGCCATCCAGAATCAATTCATGTGAACGAAGTAGCGTGCCATTGAAGAGATTGACGCTCGCATCGCCAATCGTATCGTATTGAAAGGCTGCATCGAGCGTAGGAACCGTTGCTGTGACCTCGAACCGGTTGGGTTGGGTTTCCTTCGTCTCTGCTTTGTATCGCTCCAGAATGCTGGGGGAGACTTTTCTGATCCATGGGGTCGTTTCGATAAGCGGAATCGAGCTTTGATTTCGCCAAAGGCTAGTGGTCTTATCCACTTGTGGCACAACCTCAAGATCAAGCTTCCAAGTAAAGTCGATTAGAATTGGTTGGTTGTTTGCATCTCTCACTGGTGCTCCAGTGGAGTCCAGCTTGGGTATCTTCGTCCCGTCTGTAAGAACGACCGTAAACAACAACTTGCTGGGATAATTACTTGCCGTAGCTTCGGCATCTACGGTGTTTTCAATGAGCAACAGCGGGTTAAGGCCGGTCGCGTTCTGGGTGGCCGAGAGGATTAGGTCTTTTTCTATCTGTAGATTACTGAGTTTTCCGATAGGGACTCTGATTTGGCTCGGCAGCGGGTCCGCTGTTGTGCCGGTCTTTACAAGGTTCTCGGTGCCGTAAATGACGTCTACGATTCTCAGTTTTGACAGTTCTTCTTGTCCGTCGAGGTCGGTATATAGTGACTTCAGATCTACTTGCAAAGTCGAGTTGCGTTCGATGAAGATCTGATCTATTTGGTCTGCATTGGAACTTTGTCTTAGGAAAGATCCACGCACTGTGGGAAGCGTATTTGAGACTGCAAGTGTTATGGGAGTACTGGCGAACTTTTCAGTCGTAGCTGCTACCGGGCTGCTACTGATGGCTTGCTTGGAGACTAGATGCGCAGAAAAACCTTCAATTCCCGTGAAGCGATAGATGTTTCCTAAACCATCTAACTCAGGTTTAAGTCGATTGGCTTCACGGCTGGATAGATTACTATTTGGGGTGTAAGTCAGCGAGTTATTGCCGTTCACGGTTACCGTTCCATAGGTTAGTTGAACCGTGGAACCGGTAGTGACAAGATTTCCGCTCAAATCCGAAATCGTAACGCCGACATCGCGGGCTTTGTTGAAGTCAAAGGATGGGAACGGGAAAAAGGTGAAGGGTTGATTGTGCGGGATGACCCAATCCGCTTTCACTGCGGATTTGGCCAACTCTTGCTTGAGAAGCTCTTCATCGATCGCTTGATCGGGTGCAGGTGGTTCAAAGGTTGGGCAACCCGAGGGTTGTGGCTGGCCCGGCGGTGGTGGGAGCATTTGTTTAGTGAAAACCAACCATTTCAAAAGTATGATGTCGCCCTGCTCGTGAATCTGATACTCATCCCAGACCTCACCTGTCTCATCAATGAGATGTCCATCTGGCATCTCAATGAATTGACTGATCTTGCTGATTTCGTAACTTGCAACGGTTCGACCATGCGGTTTCGTGTAAACTCGAATCCCATTGATTTCATAGGCAAACGTATATCCTGCAGGCTCCTGCCCAGAGAATTGCATAGTAGGCGGTGGCGCAAGCGGGTCTCCTGCAACAGGGCGACACGCTGCTGCGTTGGCTTGATGAACGGGAATAGCCGCATTCTGAGATTGCGGGAGATTCACCGGACGGCCTGAGGACGAAACACTCACAGGAGCAACTTGGATATTGCGAGCTGCCTCCTGTTGTGGCTGGTAGTTGACGACCAATCGCCCAACATCGGACGTGGACATTAGACTGAATGTCGTGGTAGATGGGCTGAAATGGTTCGTCGGACTAGCCATGATTTCCGTGGAACTCATAGTAACTGTCACTGGAACATCGACTGGATTGGATAGTCGAATTTCAAAGTGCCAAGCTTGATCATCCAACCGCAGCGGTGGGCTAATTTGTAGATTGGCCACATCATCGTTCCTGATGGTGCCCACGCCCGAGCGAAGTCGGATACCTGCTCCCGACAATGCCAGTGGATCTACCGGTTCCAAAGAAAGCGATTCATCCAGCTCGACTTTATTGTCCGAGAGAAGGGGAACCTGGAACGTGAGCGTCTCACCCGATGTACCTGAGAAGCTCAAAGTACGTGTCGTCTGCTGATAATCTTCCCCTGCGATGGCTGTTCCGTTTTTGGTCTTCAAATCAATGGTCAGTGGATTGCCATTGTTGTTCAGCAACTGAACTTGGAACTCGATGTAACCTGCACTGTTGCTTTCCGAAGCGATCACATCACTGATCGCCAAGGTTGGACCATCATCATCGACGATCGTTACTTTGCCAGAGACCACCGAGATAAAACTACTCCAGTCACTTCGGTTCGTCAGGGTGGCTGCAATTTGCACGACCTCATCGGTTTCCAGCGTGTTGTCCCCAACAATCGAAACGACATTGCTGCTCTGGGTGCCAATGGTACCCGGCAATGTTAGTGTCGAAGTGGTAACGGAGTAATCGCTGCCTAGCGTGGCATTGCTGCTGGTGACCTGCAGCGTAAGTGGCAAACTGGTATCCACAGGATTGGGCCATACCGTGAAGCCACTAGAAACAGACGTCGATCCGCTATGGAGTTCCGTCTTGGAAACTTCCGAAATGTAAATCGTGGTGCGATCATCATTTTGAATCGTACCAACCAAAGTGGCAGGTACTGAAATCCTGGATACCATTTCAGGAGCCACACCCAAATTGGTACCGGTCGTTACCGAAAGGCTTTCATGGCGTTCGACCTTTTGGTCCTGAAGTGTGATCGCTTCGATGTACTGCTTTTCACCCTGTGTCCCAACAAAATTCAATACGCCACTGGAAGCGATGTAATCGTTATCGGCGAGTGTTGCCAAATCTCCCGAAGCACCTAGGCTCCAGGGTAATTGCAAACCACCTTGCACGTTTCCTTGAAGCGTGACAGTGTAACGCATCGATTCCCCTTCGACGGCAGTGACCGCAGTGGTCGTTAGAGATGCCGTATCGTTATCGACGATGGTCGAAGTGACACTGGAAACCAGTTTACGTACTTGAGCCGAAGGACTCAGTATGGAAACCGTAAAGGCTTCGTTGGGTTCAACCACCGTGTCACTGGCAACGGAAATGGTGAAGGAAGCTGAGGTAGCCCCAGGTTCCAAAACCACTTTGCCCATGGGGAATGCGTCACTACCAAAATCCGTAGGTGTGATACGAGAGTTCGGTGAAGGATTGACGACAAAATAGATTTCATGACGATCCGCAACGTTCCCCCCTCGGGTAATCGTATAGGTGAATTGACTCCCAATACCGGATGCATCTTCGGTTAACGAGGCATTAGCCGTGCTCAGCGAAATCGTCGTTTCTAACTCCACAGCACCGATGTCATTATTGCTGGGGAGTCCTCTCGCATCGGTTAGGACGTTGACCACGGCACCTCTTGCATGGGGTTGTGGGAATTTGCGTTCTTTGACGGTCAGCGTGTTACCTTTCTTGGCAATGACTTCCAGTGTTTCGGTACCGATTTGAACGAAGAACGGTGTGGCAGGTAGCGTTGCTGCCTCGGTCACTTTGATCACTTTGAAATCGCGCTGAAACCCAGCAAACTCGGTGGTTTCACTTTCGGCAACAGTCACTTCATGCAGCAGTCGTAAGGCCGCATTGCCCGCATTGATTGCAGGACTGTTAGACTGCAGGGCATGAGTTGGAACTGTTCCCAGTCCAAGTGCTAATGGCTGCAGTTTAGGGTCGATGGCCGTGTAGCCACTCCCCGTCTGATCGCCTGTTTGCCAGAATCCGTCCAAACGAACACTTTGATAAGGAGAATGGGAGAGTGGATTGGTACGCTGGACCGTAAAGGTCGAACCCGACTGGCTTGTCGCGGTCATCGTTTCATTGCCAATACGCAAGGAGAACGGAAACGCGGGCAGATTCTGAGTATTGCTGAGTGAAATCGTTGTCGAAGTGGACGAAACAAAACTCGTGAGCATTACATCGGAAGAAGTGAGGCCAATGATGTTGCTGCCAAGTGAAGTGAATGTTCCTTTAATGTCGGTCTGGCCATAGGCCTGATTCGCGATGATGGAATTACCAACCTTAGCTTTACCTACGTTATGGATACCAGCTCCGGCGGCGGATTGGTTGTAGGCCAAGGTTGTATTTCGCAGCTCTATCTCACCGGCAGTTGCATTGTAGATCGCTCCCCCTTTGCCTGTGGCTGAGTTGGCGGAGAACGTGGTGTAGGACAAAATGGTCTGACCACCCAGTGACGCTAAAGCACCACCATCGGTGGAGGCTGTGTTATTCATAAAGGTGGACTGGGCAATAGTCAATGTACCACCGGTGATCGCAATGGCTCCACCGCTACTCGCAGAGTTGGCACTAAAGATGGTTCGGTTGATTTCTGTGGAACCACCCGTGATCAGCATCGCTCCACCTTGGACTGACGAGTTAGCACCGGTTAAGGTAAGAGAGTCTAGTTTAAGACGTGCATTGGGTAGGACCTTGAAGATACGCTGGCCGTTGCCATGCACAATGGTACCGCTGGGAGATGTACCGATAAGAGTAATATCACCCCGAATTTCCAATTCCGAAGTCAGCGTATAGGTCGCTCCCGAGAGCCGAATCTCCACGGGCTGTGACAGGGCATTGGCTTCCATGATGGCGGCACGTAGAGAAACTGCACCTGGGACGCTGGTGGTGACAAGGCCATCGCCGGGTGACAAATCGGCCAAATCCGAAGTGGTGTTAACGACAAAACGTGAGGTGGCATTCGAACCGATTTCAGGAGTCGCATAAATCGGATCGGTAGCCTTCTTAAGGCGATTCCACTGATTTTGATCTACGAGTAAAACGAGATTGGTTCCGGTGGCGTACGCAGATCCAACGTTTCCATCGAGATTACGCACGGTTTGCAAGGTGGCCGTTCCATCGCTGTTTCGAACCACAGCATCCACGCGAATCCGTTCATTTCCTAAAGCAGCAAAAAATGGAGTCGCAGGAAACTCGGTCAGAGCGCCAACGGTCATCGACGTTTGCGAAGCCTGAGTAACAGGTGTAGTTAACGACGTGTAGACCCCAGCCAGTGCGATGGGTCGTGAAGCACTACCAAAGTGGAGGAAGGTGCCTGCTTGATGAGAGGCTGGGAGTGTTCCGTTGGTTCCACGTTCCACCACAACGAGGCCAGAGCTCGAATGGAAGCCTCGAACTTGCATTTGTTCTTGTTCAACTTGGATCGTACTGCCGATTTCCAGTTCAGAACTGCCAACTTGAATGAGAGTCCCGCTGGCGGCTTTCATCCCTGAGATAATCGGGTTTGCGGTTGTTCCATGAATTCCACGCTGCACTCGCAGGATACCGTAGCCTAGATCTTCGAGAATCAAAAGCCGTTCATTGCCCACCATCGCAATGGCGGGGAAGGACTTAATGGTAGAACTATCGCGTACGAGCAAGTATTGATCGTCGGCATCGACAGAGCTTCCGAAATTGAACGAGCCGGAAAGAGGATGATCAATCGCTTTAGTACCGTTTGCTCCACGAGTCACAATCATCGCATCATCAAAAACAGCCGATACAATCATCGATTCGCCATCGCGCGTGACAATGGAACCTGCCGTAATCGTAGCATCAACGGTTGGATCTAAGGCCAGGACCACCCCCGCTTCGACCATTTTGCCAACGCTATGATTCTTCGTTGGCGAGCCGAACGCACCCCGTGAAATGATTCGAAGCTTGCTGGCATCCGATGGTACTCGAATCACCGAGAAGATTTCTCCATCGATAGCGACATAGTCTTCAAAGGCCGCTGGAGGCGAATCCACCATAATGTACTGTGACTGGGCGTTGATTTCGGCAGTCAGAGTTGCCTTCCAAGGGCGATAGAGCGGGGACGCTTTTCCAAGATTGTTTCCAAGCGTCACCGACATGATCACTTCGGTATTGAGAGTGAGTTCCGTGCTGGCACGACGCAAGGGAGGATGCGTGGTACGCGTGCTACCGAATTGGCCACGTTGAACTTGAACGATACCCGTTTCAGCATTGACTGCTGTAACGTTCATCAATTCACCGCCGACAGCGACGATAAACGGAACAGGTGGCAAAGGAGACTTCAAAGTTACACTAAAGGAAGTGTCTGTTGCATCTGCCGAGATAAGAGTTCCTAAGGTGACACGGCTATTGGCTTGATGCGGTTTCTTCTCCGTTCCCTGTAAACCGCGTTCGATCACGTAACTTTGAGTTGCACTTGAATATTGAACAAGACGAATAATCTCTTGATCCAACTTGGCAAAAGCTGGAAGCGATAGTGAAAGCCCCGTTTCTTTGAGGAAAAGTGTGGTCGACTCAGAATCCAGTGTTGTAGAAAGTGTGTAGTTTCCACTTACCGTGCTGGTGGAGAGGAAAACATCAAAACTTGGATGATAGTCGGCAGCTAAACCGCTTTGCAGCGGAGTTGATTGAACGGTAGGTGCTGCAAGTTTAGCAGCAGGGCTATCTACATTCGGGATATGCGTGTAGAGGGTAGTGGCTGCTTGAGTAAGAGCTTGGATCTTGGCATCAATTGAATCTTGAAGTTTCGAGAAAACGACGACTTTGGAAAGATGGGGATGTGTGACTCCACTGTCGCGAGTGACGCGTAAGTAGTTCCCCAGGACTTCCGTGACGGCCATTTCTTCCCAGAGCAACTCATTGTCGATGACATATGATACTTTGACACTGAATGGTAATGGGGGTAGCCGAGAGCTGTCCGCAACTTGAAGAAGGTCTGCTGTTGCCGTTAGACCACCTGGAGCAAGGAGCGTGGTGGCAGATTTTTCGATTTGGTTTTCTGCTCCAACCACGTCAGTCGATTTCCAAAGTCCCGAGGCATTGATCTTCGCCGTGACTTTACCGGTATGAGCCACCGCCGTCGTACCATCGATACCTCGCTCCACGGTCAATAAAGAACCGCTTACGCTTGTGACTCGCATCGTTTCGGAAACGGTAATTGAATTGCCTGCTGGATCGATTTGGGTATGCGAAACTTTGATCTTGAAAGGAAGATGTGCGGAGGTGGGATTCTGGAACGGGAAAAAGGGAGCGACGATATTAGGCGTCCAGTACAACGTCGAGGCTAACGTTTTTTCTAGTGTGGGTAGATAGGAATCCAGCTCAATGGTCGTTGCCGTCGAAGAAATGGTACCGAGGATCGGGATGGCTTGTACTTTATCTTGATCGACTACATTGTTACCGCCCGATTGGACTTGCCCCATGATGGCTTTGTCGGAGCCATCAGCGATAACGGAGTTCGAGAGATAGAGCGTTTCCGTGATCGATTTCCATACCGGAATTACCCCCGTCGATTCTTTCGGAACGGGATTGAGTTGTAAGAAACTGCCCGAAGGCGTAAGGACTTTACCAGGAAAATCCTCACGCAGCATTTCTGTAAAAATGGCAGCGGTTTCTGCACGGTGATTTCCCACCAGCGTAGACGATTCGATCACCGTAGGACGTACATAAGGATGGATTTGACTATGGATCACTCCGCCGTAGTTCACGATATCCGAGGACGTACCACCTACACCCGAAAAGTTATCGGAAAAGGTCGAGTTGGCAATCGTCAAGCTACCTGAGATGCCATGAACCAGAGCTCCAGTATCATGGGACTCGATTTCAGTGTTCTGGCGGCCACGTTCTACGGCCACCCAGTTGGTTCCGGGGATAATCGACGTGGCTCGCATCACTTCATTATCGATGACAATGTCGAGTGGGAATTTGTTGTTGCCCAGTGTGTCGAGTTCGCGAAGGCCGATGTAATCGACCAGTTCGAGCGGAGTGGTTACAGAATGGGTTTGCCCTGCAGTTCGTTCTACTTGTACGGTTCCCTTCACTCGATCGATCGCAACGATCCGCATCACCTCCGAATTGAGTCGTACATTGATCGGAAGAGGCAAAGGAAGCAGAGAGTCTACATTGTTAACATGGAGAGACGTTTGGGATGTGTTGACTGCCGCATACAGTTCGATCTTCGATGCAAGACGTCCCAAAAGTACGTTTTGGCCGCGATGATAGATGCCACCACCAAAGCCGGAGCTAGCATAGGGTGTGAAGTTTTCTAGGAAGAGCGAGTTATAAACTTCGACAGTACCCGAATCATTTCGTACGCCGCCGCCGGTGGTTACTGCCCAGTTCCCTTGGAAGTTAGAGTTCGAAATGATGAGGTGAGCATTCAGGCCGTAATTGTAGACGCCACCTGCGTCGTGAACCCCTTCATTCTTGGAAACGGTAGAGCTCTCGATCTTAGTAATACCGTTTTCGTTGTAGATACCGGCACCCGCTGTGAGCGGGTAAATATCGAGATTGTTTTCACTCACCGAACTGCGAATCACATCGAGCTTGCCTGGAGTTAGGTTATAGATACCAGCCCCTTCGTGCCCTAAGTTCTTTTCCACTTTGGAGTCCACGAGACTCAGTACACCCAGGTTGAAAATACCTCCCCCTTGGCTGGAAACAATGGAGCTTCCCTGAAGCTGGCCACCGTTGTTGGAGACGATGCTACCGGACAGAATTTGAACTGTCGAATCGCTAAACAGACCCGAACCGAGAGTCGCACCTTTATTGTTTTTCAGCAGGGACTCGCTTTCGAGAATGAAAGATGATCCCGTCGTGTAGATACCTGCTCCTCTGCGTTTCGAATCGGTTGAGGTGCTGTTGGGAATCGATAGTAACTCCAGCATCGAGTTGTCCTGAATGGTGCTGGACGAAACACGTATCGTACCACCGATTTGTGCGATCCCACCACCCGATACCTCAGCCCAGTTTCCATCGATGTGAGAATCGTCTTCGATTACGACGGTGCCACTCTCAACATAGACCCCACCTCCTTCCAGCGAGATATTGTTGACCACAGAGGAATCTACGAGGTGTAGGCTTCCGGACTTTTGATAAATCCCACCACCTTTTAGCGTGGCAGCATTTCCACCAATTCCGTACAGCCCCCCTTCTCCACCGACAAGCATTTCACTCAGGGCAAGTGATGCTCCCTCATTGAAGATGCCACCACCGACATCAGCACGCCCATCGCGCAAGCGAAAGGATTCCATTCGTACCGATACATTGGGATGGATATGAAAAACGCGATCGGGAACTGCAGTGCCTTGAGCGTCTCGATAATCCGCTCGCACAATGGTTTTGGTGGTTCCTTGCCCAATCAGTACGATATTTCCTAGGATATCGAGATCACCGGTTAAGTTTCCGTTTTCCACAGAACCTGGAAGCGAGAGAGTCGGCTGAATACTCGGATGAAAGTAAATGTAAGTTGCGGCTTGAGCGTAGGAGATGTTCAGGCTTGCATTGAATCGAGTCAGTTGATTGGCTTCGCTGATGGCGGATCGAAGCGAAATCTGGTCGCCCGCAAGTGTGGAGTTGGAATCGGCGATTCCGTCACCGGCTGTGGAAAGGTCTGTCCCGTCGGCGTTGACGTTGACAAAGAAGGCCCCAAACTCGTACGCACCCGCATCGGCCCGATGGGATTGAATCCACTGCTCTCGGGTATTGATGATACGAGGTGCACCACGCTGATCGAGGGTGTCATTGGCCGTGGTCGAGACTATATCGATAGCGGGGCTATTGGCAATCAGGGCATGCGTTAAGGAGGCTCCACCATTGTTCTGTAAAGGACGTAGACCGGGGTTGATAAAGGGCAAACCCGAAATTCCACCGAGTTTATCCGAAGCGGCGCTAAATCCCGTTGTGCCATAAGCGTTCGTCACCACGTTGAAGCCTCGCGATGTAACTGTACCCACCGCCAATTCTGTGTGGGGATGGGAGCCATCAACTCCGTCGGCAACCAGAGAAGCGAAAAGATTCATGGTGCCTTCGTTAAAGAATGCAGCACCGCGTTCTGCTGTATTGCTGGCAAAAGTGACGTGATCGGCGGATAGGGTGCCTCGATTGAAGATACCAGCACCCCATTTCTGGGTTTGGTTGCCAGATAGTGTCACGTTGCCCAAGGTTACGATGGCTAAGCTTGCATTGAATAGCCCTGCTCCATAACCGTTACTCGCCACGTTATCGGTAAGAGTCACTCGATTGAGAATCAGTTCTCCAGCGTTCCAAATGCCCGCTCCATCCCCCAGCTGTCGACGGCCACCACGGATTGTCAGGTCGGAAAACTCCGCTTTGGCGTTGGGGGCAACGGTAAAGACTCGTTGATCACCCGCGACACGTTTGATAGTCAGTGCATAACCATCCGTCGGACCGAAAAACTTGATGTGGGTTAGGATCTCAATGGGGGCTGTCTGCGAGATTTCTACAACTCGATCCTGATTGCCCAAGGTGAAGAGAATGTTGGTATGAAAACCATTCGCATTCGCGTTTTGAATGGCCGTTCGTAACTCGGTTTCAATTTGCTGAGCGGTTCGTCCAACCCAGTTTGGCAAGTGATCCTGGGCCTGAGTCGCTACGGTGGGCTTCGAACGCCCTCGGAAACGTTATCGCTGCGTTGGGAAGACATCGAT
>JAUMAI010000082.1:0-10887 GCA_032116775.1 Pirellula sp.
TCGACCTTAAAAGATTCTGATACTTTACTCGTCGCGGGTAGTGATGAGGCCCTGGCGAAAGCCGCGAAACTTCTCTGACAACAAGTATCTCGATTAACCGAACCGATCTGGCGAAAAAAAGTCTAAAGCGATTGGTGACGCCTCACCCTCGATAACCGCGGCGACGATTTGACCAGTTACGGGGGCCAAGCTTAAGCCCATCATCGCATGCCCAGTAGCTATAACAAGATTCCGCGCTACACACGTTCTGCCGAGATAAGGCAGCCCATCTGGCGGACACGGTCGCAATCCATGCCAAACTTCCAGTCCAGCGAAGTCTTCAACAGTAAAGGCTGGGTAATAACGGGGTATGGCTTTGAGAATCCCAGCAACGCGACGCGTATTGATTCGTTCGTCCATGCCGCTTATTTCCATAGTCCCTCCGAACCGAAGCCGTTCGGCGAGCGGAGTGACTGCGACTCGAGATTCAACTAAGATGGCACAGGTCTTCGGGGCCTGAATCGGACTTGGATGGGTGACACTGTACCCCTTTCCGGCTTGCATCGGCAACCGCAGGCCAAGTTGTCGCGACAGCTCCGACGACCATGCGCCGCCCGCGAGTACAAAAAAATCGCCTGCTATCTCACCTTCCGCCGTGGCAACCGCTTTAATGACTCCGTTGTAACAACGCCAACCGGTAACCCTTTGATCATAAAGAAAGCGACCACCCGCCCGAATAAAAGTCTGCTCGCGAGAGCTAACGTAGCGCAACGGATCAAGATGACAATCATCTTCATAATGCACAGCGCCATAAATATCCATCTCAATCCCTGGTTCGAGCATCGCTGCTTCCAAAGCATTCAGAACTCTGACGCGTAAACCCAAACGTCCAGCTTGCTCAGCAGTCTCTACTTCCTCACGCCACTTTACTTCAGTTTTACACAGCATCATCAAGCCATTCTTCACGAGCCCAATCTTTTCATCTGCTTCAGCCATTCGCGCGTAAGCCGAACGACTGAGCAGATGAAGATCTCGCAAGACCGGAGCGACACGGGAAACTCGGTCTGAATTACACGCCCGCCAGAACTGATAACCCCACCGGATCAGATCCCAACTCAGGCGAGGCCTGATATAAAATGGTGACTCTGGATTAGCCATCCACTTCAGTCCAAGAGATATCATTCCGGGCGAAGCCAAAGGGATGAAATGGCTCGGTACAATCATACCGGCATTGCCCAACGAAGAACCTCGAGTCTTCGGAGTGGCATCAATCAGGGTGACTTCGTATCCCCTGGCGGCCGTCTCCGTAGCAATGCTGAGCCCAACCACACCCCCGCCGATAACTACCACATGACCTGTCATCTTCATACTTCCTAGCGCGAACAGATAATTCATCCCTAGAGCTTCTGCGGGATATCTATGCCGATAGGAAACGGATCATCAGGCTCGACGATCAGCTTTGCCTCTGAGGTAATGTAAGCGGCACCCGTAATCGTAGGGGCGATCGTCCCTGAATCGCGGTCTAGCCATCGGTAACGTGATTTAAAGACGCTACCCACGATGCCTTCCTGAATCCAAGTCTGACCTTCCGACAACTGCCCGTCGGCTGCTAAACATGCCAGCTTGGCGCTTGTACCGGTCCCACATGGCGATCGGTCATACGCCATACCTGGACAGAGAACGAAATTCTTGGAATCCGCATTCGGCAAGCTTGGTGATCCCACTAATTCGACATGGTCGACGTACTCGTGGCCGATTTGATGCAAGGCGTGACGAATTCGTTTCGCAACCTCTGATAACCTAGCAAGATTATCGAGCATGACGGCTTCGGAATGCTTCTTTACCAAAAAAAAGTTATTGCCGCTCCAAACAACATCCCCAACCACCTCGCCAACCGTTGGCACGTCAAGCCTCAGATCTCGCACCAAACGACGGCTAGGCACATTGGTGAGAGACACCTCAGCACCTCCATGCCAAACGGCCTCCACAGGACCGACTGGCGTGTCGATCCGAATCGTTCCGGGAATAATCTTGGCAAGATACCCTAAGGTTACTACCAGCCCGATGGTCCCGTGACCACACATACCAAGATAACCGACATTATTAAAAAAAATGACGCCGAACTCGCAGGCACTGTCGGCAGGCTGACACAACAAAGCCCCCACCAGGACCTCATTACCGCGCGGTTCCGCCAAGCATACTCGCCGTAAATCATCATGGCGATCGCGAAGAATACAAACGCGTTGACCAAGCGGGACAGATGCCCATTCGGGCCCGAAATCAAACCCGGGATCGACGACAACCCTAGTGGGTTCGCCACCGGTATGAGAATCGACCACCTTAATCTCTCGACGAATCATGCCCATCTTGCTCCCGTTTCGCTCATTAGGTCTTCTATCGCATCCGATTCCATCGGAATATCAGCCATCAAACTTACGGCGCCATGGTCCGTAATAAGCACCGTATCTTCCAAGCGAATTCCCATCCGCTCTTCCCGAATGTAAATCGCCGGCTCGCACGTCATTACCCAACCAGGCTGCATTGGCGAGTCAACCAACTGAACGTCGTGGACATCCAGACCTATCGAATGACCAACGCCATGCATGAAATACTTCGATAAAGCTTCCTTTCCCGGCCCTTGCGAACGAACCTCTTCCATTGTGAGGAGCCCCAAGTCGACGAGCTCTTTTTCGATCACCTGCTGAGCGATCACCTTCCAGTCCTTTGCGACCAATCCAGGTTTCAAAGCCATAAAGCACGCCCGATAAGCCCGATAGACGGCGTCATAGACTTGTCTTTGACGCGTTGAAAAACGTCCGCTTACCGGGATTGTTCTGGTTAAATCGGAGTTGTAGTTGTGAATCGATGCCGCAACATCTAACAGCACCAAATCACCAGCTTGGCAAGTCGAATCATTCTTGATGTAGTGCAAGGCACATGCATTTTCACCTGCTGCGATGATCGGTGTGTATGCAAACTTACCCCCGTTGGAAATGAATTCATGGGCAAACTCAGCCTGAATTTGCCGTTCATTTACTCCGGGCTTCACAAATTTCGCAACTCGCTTAAACGCGTCACGGGTCAATCCACACGCAAGACGAATCATCTCGATTTCGCCGGAAGACTTCACGGCACGCTCCCGATACATGATTCGTGCAAGTCGGCGAAATTCATGCAAAGGATATTTAGCGATGCAGTCTTTCGCGAATCGGGCTTCGCGAGTGAAGCCAATTTCGACATGGGCTCTCGGGTGCTCGTTTGCATTCAAGTAGACAGTATTTGCTTCACACATGAGTGAGTGAAAAACACCCGCAAAGGAAGATAAAGCCTCAACCCGCTTTATGCCTGAAATCGTTGTCGCATCGGACTTATTAAGTTTTTTGCCTTCCCAGATTTCGAGCAGCGGGGAATGATCGCGAATAAAGAGTATCTCCCGATTGCGCTCTTCATGCGCATCTGGGAACAGAACTAAAATCGTCTCCTCCTGCTCGATACCCGTAAGGTAAAATAAGTCGGAATTCGGGTGCAGGACTAAAGTCCCGTCGGCGTTGGTAGGCAAAACATCGTTATTATTCACAACTGCTAAACTACGCGGTTCCATCTGAGCGGCCACTCTTGCCCGATGGGAAGTGAAAACGGCCGCGGTTAGCGAAGATGTTGAGGATGCCATGCTTTTACCGAGAGTTTGAAATCTTTATTCGGACCGACCCAGATGAAATGTAACAAAAGTATAAGAACTAACTGAACCCCGCTAGCTTGAGGCCTGGCTCGCAAGGCATTCCCACACTACCTTTTAGGCCGGTTTTTATCCAGGAATTTAAGCCATTCTGCAACCATTACAGTCCCGACAAATCAAGAACGTGACCTGACAAATGCTAAACTCGCGTGCCTATCGCCTTTGCAAGAAGGCGTCGCAAGATGCCGATCGTTTAAGAATTGCCTGTCACCCCATCCAAGGTGGCTTATTAATCGATGCCGGCATCGAAGTAACCGGCTCGCTCGGAATTGGCCTGATTATGGCCAAAGCCTGCTTGGGAGGATTGGCAAATGTGTCGCTTGATAGGGCCGACGCGGATCTCTTGCTCACATCAGTTGGCGTTTCCGTTTATACGGACCAACCACTGCTGGCATGCTTCGGCGGCCAATACGCCGGATGGCCAATTTCTGTCGAGCAATACTTTGCGATGGGAAGCGGGCCAATGAGAATGGCACGAGGCAAAGAAGCTATTCTTGACCATTTCTCGCTTCGAGAAAGGCCGGACTTCGGAGTCGGAATACTTGAGTCCACCGAACTTCCTAACGAAGCCGTGGTCAGATCGATCGCCATGGAATGCGACCTACCCGCGGAGTCACTCGCTCTTATCGCTGCCCCGGCAGGCTCCATCGCAGGATCAATCCAGGTTATCGCCCGCAGCGTTGAGACGGCATTGCATAAACTTCATACGCTGAATTTCGATTTGAAAACCATCTTTTCTGCATTTGGAACCGCCCCTTTAGCACCTCCCTCCGTTCCAGACGATGTAGTAAGTGGAATTGGCCGCACGAATGACGCAATACTTTATGGAGGACAAGTTACCCTCTGGGTCGATTGTGACCAGAATTTGGTTGACCAGGTAGCGGAGTCTGTACCTAGCGAAAGTTCCCGTGATTATGGACGGCCTTTCGCTGAGACTTTCAAACAATATGATTACGACTTTTACAAAGTTGATCCCAATCTGTTCAGCCCTGCCGTAGTAAGTATCATCAACCGACGCACAGGTTTGTGCAGACGCTTCGGAAAAATACGAACCGATATTCTGCGAGCATCGTTTGGCTTATGACAGCCTTAACTCAGCAAGATGAAAGCCAGAAAATTCGCCGACTGCTCGCCTTAGGTCCGGCCGATGGCTGGCATGCAGATCGGCTTCGTGCAGCCGCCAACCGTTTTGGGTTAGAACTCGCCTACGCACCCTACGAGTCACTCTGCGCATCGATTGACGCTTCAGGCAAATCAATTATTAAATGCCAAGTCGGTCAACTGCATGATTTTTCTGCGGTGCTTTGCCGAACCATGCCCAGCGGTTCACTCGAGCAGATCTCGTTTAGGTTAGCGACATTACATGCGGCCTTCGCATCAGGGCAGCGAGTCGTAAACCCCCCTCGCACCCTAGAGCTAGCGATTGATAAGTACGCCACATTAGACATCGTGGCCAAGCTTGGCTACCCCGTCCCTGAAACTATTGTTGTCCAAAATAGACAAGAAGCGGTTAAAGCTTTTCAACACCTGGGCGGCGATATCGTGGTTAAGCCCGTTTTCGGTGGAGAGGGTAAGGGCGTAATGAGGGTTCAAGATCCTCAGTTGGCTTGGTACACCTTTTCAACCTTGGAAAAGCTTAATGCTGTGCTGTACCTACAAAGATTCGTGCCTCCCGGCGGGCGGGACATTAGAATGTTAGTGATCGGAGAGCAAATCCTTGGCATTCGAAGAACTAACGAAAGAGACTTTAGAACCAACGTTGCCATAGGAGGCCGTGTAGAGCCAACAGCTTTAGGTGCTTATTTGCGGCAAATGGGCCGCTGCATAGCGGATTCATTATCGCTCGGAATCGGCTCTGTTGACGTAATCGATTGCCCAAAGCATGGCCATGTGGTTGTCGAAGTGAACGCGGTTCCAGGATGGAAAGGTGCTCAATCATGTTTTGATTTTGATCTGGCCGATGCCATGATAGAATACCTGATCAATCAAAAGACACCATGAACCCCATAATCGGCTTGAATGATTTCGAATCGCCAAATATTGCATCGCGACTGACCCATTGGGCTAAACACAATCCGGATCAGGTCGCAGTCGTTGAACCAAAGTTACGACGGCGATTGTTGGGCAAGACAGAATACGAAGTTACGACATTTGCCGAGTTAGATCGTGACAGCGATCATATAGCCAAGGGACTTCTTCGTTGGGGTATTAGGCCCAAAATGCGATTGATCATGCTGGTACCCTTTAGCTCAACTTTTATTCGGCTCACATTTGCAACTCTGAAAGCCGGTATAAATGTAATACTGATTGATCCTGGAATAGGTAGAAAGCACTTAGTCAAGTGCTTGGCTATGACGGAGCCTGACGGTTTCATCGGAATACCTAAGGCCCAGGTGATACGGTCATTGCTCCGCAGCCGATTCAAACGAGCATCCTGGAACGTTACTGTCGGCCGTCGGTGGGGCTGGGGAGGAATTTCACTTGACCAAGTCCGGAAACTGGGCGAGTCATCGAGCCACCAGAACCTGCCTGAGATCGGAAGCAACGATCCGGCCGCAATCATATTTACATCCGGTAGTACCGGCCCCCCAAAAGGTGTCGCTTATACGCATTCAAATTTTCAATCCCAAGTTGACCTGATCAGGAACAGGTACAACATACTCCCTGGTAGTCGCGATCTTGCTTGTTTTCCCCTTTTCGGGCTATTTGACAATGTCATGGGAGTCACGACGGTCATCCCAGACATGGATCCGACGCGCCCAGCGGCAGTTGTTCCCGAGCGTCTTTTCAACGCGATTTATGACTGGCAAGTCGATCAAGCTTTCGGCTCCCCAGCCCTCTGGCACCAAGTCGTAAAATGGTGTGAAAGAAGCGGTAAAAACTTAAATACTTTGCGACGGATACTTTCCGCTGGCGCTCCGGTACCTGCAGACACACTGCAAAAGCTCAAGACATTAGCCAATCAAGACGCCCAAATAATAACGCCCTACGGCGCCACCGAGGCACTTCCGATCGCATCCATCGAAGCGCGAGAAGTGATCGAGGAAACAGGGCCGAAAACAAAGCGAGGATTTGGCGTTTGCGTTGGCACTCGCTTTCCTGAAATACAGTGGAAAGTCATCGAAATCAAAGACGATCCACTTCCATCGATCGACATGACACGAGAGTTGCCGAAAGGGATAATCGGGGAATTGATGGTAACCGGACCAGTCGTCACTAGCCGCTACGTTGTTCGCGAAGACCAGAATTACTTACACAAAGTTAGTGACGGAGAAAAAATCTGGCACCGAATGGGAGATGTCGGTTACCTCGATGAACAGGAGCGATTTTGGTTCTGCGGCCGCAAATCACACCGAGTCACCCGTGGTGAGGAAACATGGTTCAGCGTCCCCTGCGAAGCCATCTTCGAAAACCATCCCGATATTTATCGAGCGGCCCTGGTCGGTGTTGGCGAAGCTGGCAATCAAACTCCCGTAGTCATCGTCGAACCTCACAAAGAAAAACGTCCGGTGAATAGTTCACAAAGAAAGCGATTAGTAAATGAATTGCTACAACTCGGAACCCAAACTGACAGCACGGCAAAAATCACTGACATCAGAATCTACCCCCGCGGCCTGCCTGTAGACATTCGGCATAACAGCAAGATATGCCGTGAAAAACTTGCCGCTGAGATCAACACTCTTGCCGCTAACAGCAAACTACAGATTCGCAGATGAAATCACGCCAGAGGTTCCGAGCGAAAAAGGCACCCAATGCGCTCGCCAAGAGACGTTCAACATCTCCATAGTGGCATTGGGGTCACTCTTTCAAAACCCGTCTCCCCAACGAAGATACAACCAGCGTTAGGGCAAGCCGCCAAACGCTCAGGAGTCATGTTTTCCGCTGCAGTGGTAATCACTAAGACTACTTTTCCGTCGCAGGACACCAGATTAGGACAAGTATTTTGCGGCGACCCGGGGGTATGCCAAACCTCTACCAATTGACCGTCATCAAGGCTATACCAACGAGTCTCTCCGGTACCGATATCGGTCGGATGAAACATTGAAACTATCAACCCCCGACCATCAGGAGTCAAAATCGCGCCATCAGGAACCGCTGGGCCATCTGTCAAATCTAGAAGGATTCGCCTTGGACCAAGTCGTCCCGCTGAAATATCCAAATCGTAAGCACATACGTGGCGGGTAGGTGAATCAATATCTATCAGTTCCAAACCGTCTCCGACCTTCCGAATGGCTTTGCCGTTACTGCATATTTGATCGTTTCGGAGACGAATCAGTGACCGATCACCTCCACGATATAAATACAAACCAGCCTTCTTGTTTTTAAATTCGAGATCTTTCGTACCGAAAATCAAGTTGTCTTCCCAAATCATCCCATCATTGATGATTGTATTCTCAACATCCGAATCTATTCCCTCACAAAAAACCTCCCACGAGCCTGTTTGGGGGGTAAATAATCCAAGAGAACGTTCCAATCCGACCACAAAACTGAGATCATCATCACAAGGGAACGCAAAGCCAGGACGTCCCGGCAAGTCAAACGTTCTATTTTGCACTCCTCGTAACGACTCTTCTGCAAACGTAAGCAAGTTTATGGAACCAAAGACCGATTCCGGTCCGTGCTGAATCGCAACCCAACTGACCTCTCCATTGTGTTGAGTGGGATAAGGACCTTCGGGAAGAAATCGCAGACCCTCAACAGCAGGGCGGAAAAGCATTCGAACAGTACGATAGTACGGCATGGCAAAGCACACGGACCAGAAATAAGTAGCTAGTCTTATCTTGCTAAAGCATCAACGGATCGCATCACGCTTCCATCATAGCTTAGGTCGCACTACATCTCGCGCTAACCCGAGCTTCTCCAAAAAAAGAATGACCCACCAAGACATATCAAACTCCCACCAACGGTGGCCATGCCTTGCCGATCGTGGCTGCGCATGGTGATTGTTGTGCCAACCCTCTCCGTGTGTCAAAAGGGCTACTAACCAGTGGTTGCGACTATTGTCTCGAGTCTCATAGTTTCGATAACCCAAGACGTGTGCGACAGAGTTTACCGACCAAGTGCCATGCCAAACGAAAACAGTTCTCGCTGCGATACCCCACACCATCCAACTGCAAAAGTATCGGACTGCTTCGTTGAAACCACCAAGCCAATAACCATAGATTCCACCGATCATACAAATGAACAACGCATGCATCACATAAACGAAAAACCAACCCTGGTAACGTTCCAGTCGAAGGTAAAACGGATCACGAAGAAGATCTCTGACATATCGCTCATAGTGCGATGTAGTGTCCAACCCTCGATGACGATAAATCACCCATCCGATGTGCCCCCAAAGAAACGTGGCAAGAGGTGAATGAGGATCGGGTTGGTGATCACTGTGCTGGTGATGCATTCGATGAATTGCGACCCATCGGGCAGGGCTATCCTGTAACGTGCAGATGCCAAGCAATGCGAAAAAGTGCTCCAGCCATTTCGGGCATTCAAAGCCTCGGTGGGTTAACAGTCGGTGGTACCCAACAGTAATTCCGAGCATACCAAAAACAAAGTGACCGAGGACACCCACCACAAACCCAGACCAGGTAAAGAAAAATGGTACAAATATCAGCGCTGCCAAAGCATGCACACCAGCCAATACAACTACAGAAGGCCACACCAAGCTTAAAGGGCGAGTCTCTTCTGGAAGTCCTATCCCACTCGGATCGGCAATAATTCTGCGAGCGACTACCGGTTCGCCTTCAACTTGCAAATCTTCAGTGGCGATTGACATAGGGGACTCTCTTAAACTGGCATGGCCGAAAATCTATTCAAACGCGATTAAAAACTACGTTTGACATTCAGTTAACATCTTTGTCGATCGGATTATACCAAAACCGCAATCCGCACGACTGCTACTTCAAAAGTAGCCAAAGGCTTATCGGGATACTGCGATTAGGAGGTCTTTAACGACAAAAACAGTTAATCACCCGTTAAGGCAAATTTGTAACCGCAACAAATATGCACAGGAATAACCGCAGGAGCACTGATTGATTTCTTAAGCATTTAAACAATTTGCCCATCTTCGTTCTTCAGACCAACTCGGTAATCGACTTACCAGACTTCGTGCTTCACCCGAAGAAGCGTCCCAACCTCCCCAAACTGCTCGGCGAATGAGAAAAGCATCTAGCATTCCGGAAATACAATGGCAAACAAACCGGCGAGTAAAAACTGCCTACGCCGGTTTGATTTGATAATCGACAATCCCATTCGCTACCAACCCTTTCTCGCCCATTCTTTCTTCTGAGTAATATTACCCAGTATGCCAGCGTTGACCTCTTCGGTCTTACCCTCCAGGCAAGCGGCCATATCGCTGTCATACATCACTTCATCCGCGAATTCCCTATCCTTTGTATCAGAGACCCACTCATCTAACTTTGCGCGCAACTCCGCAAGAACTTCTTGATGCGGGGGCTCACTTGCAAGATTCCGCTGCTGCCAAGTATCTTCGCGCCAAAGATACAACTCCTCTGATGGACGCTCCGCCGCAAACAAAAGACGCTGGCCCAAATAACACAGTTCGCCACTGGCGTTAAAACGGCGAATGAATTGAATGATCAACTTACTATTTTTGTACGCGTTCGGCTGTTGCATTGGTCTCTGTGGCAAAAAATTCCGAATATACAGAAAATCGTCATTACGCAAACTTCGAATTCTGTCAACGGTCTCATCGCAGCGATCACGGGCGGCGATCACAAAGCTACGTCGCTTATAATATTGAGAAAAAACATTCTGGCCCTGCATGTAGGCAAGAATGTCAATACCTGTGCCGCCGAGAGAATTTGCCGCCACATTAATATGCTCTACTAACTCCGAACGAACTTCACCGACAGGAATTCCTGGACCGCGAATAAGCAACGGAACATGCGTCCCTTCATCGTAAAAAAACTGCTTCCCTCGAGCGTGACTGATTCCGTGATCGGTCATAAAGACGACTATCGTTTCATCCGAAATGCGTTCGCGTTCCAAACGATTTATAACTTCACCGACATGTTTGTCTGTAAATCTAACGGCATCTAATACTACAGCGCTATGTTTTGGGCCAACGGCAGCGTGTGATGGCGTTCGGATCTATTCCCAATTCAGCATAACGCTTTAGTTTTGCTCGCGTGTGGCATTGGCATGCTCGCGCG
>JAUMAI010000083.1:0-15765 GCA_032116775.1 Pirellula sp.
TGCGCATTACTGTCTCATCGAACGCGTGACGTCGATCGATGGTAGTTTTAGTCCTAACGACCAGTCCTAATGACGATTAATTCTCCTTTGCTTGTTCAACGCTGTTTTTGATGAGGTTTCGGTATGCCAAACGCCAAGGTAATTCTCAGCGGATTTAGTGATGAGGCTGCGATTAATAAGACCGCTGTGGAGCAATTGGCTGCGTTTGCTGCTGTAGGTCTCAAGTATCATTCCCTCAGATTTATTGACGTCGGTGAGGGAATCAAAAATGTTATGTTGCTCACCAAAGGTGAGATCCAGAAGCTGCGGGCGATGCAAAAAGAGTACGGCATTTCCGTTTCCTCGATTGGTTCGCCCATAGGCAAGGTCAAGTTGCTAGATATCGACGACGGGACAACGAATCGATATGTGCCGTTTAAGCAGTATCTGGAAAAAGATGTTCGAAAGGCATGCCAATTAGCTCAAGCCTTTGATACCAAATTGATACGAGGTTTTTCGTTTTATCATCCCAAGGGAACCAATCCTCGAGATCATTTGCCTCAAGTCGTCGATCAACTCGGGAAGATTACCGATGTTTGTGAGTCCGAGGGGTTGATCTTTGGGCTGGAGGTCGAAGCTAATTTGGTGGGGCAAACCGGCAAGCTCTTGGCGGAAATTCATCGCCAAGTTAAGAACCCGGCCATGATGTTGATTTTTGACGGGGCGAATTTGGTATGCCAAGGTATGACGCCTGATGAGGTATTTGCGGAGTACTTGGCGATGAAGCCCGGCTTAGGTTGGGTGCACATCAAAGATTATCGCCACAACACTGCCTCGCAAAGATTGGAGCACATCGACGAAGCTTCTCTAAAGAACTTTGTGCCTGCGGATGTAGGAGATACTGGACATGAGGCCATTTTGAGAGATCTGGCCTCCGAACTGCCGAAGCTCGAGAAAAAGCTAATCAAGCGTGGGGTACCAGGCGTTTTCTTAGACCTGGAGCCTCACGTGAAGGGAGGCGGGCAATTCGGTGGTTTCAGCGGTCCCGATGGATTTGGGGTTGCCTTGCGGGGACTCTGTCGCGTCCTCGACTACGTCGGCATTGATTACCAATTGCGTAACTTTGACGATATTCTGGCCTCTCGGGGCTAATTGTCGGTGGGCATTTGTGAGTCTGTTGGGTGGAAAGATTGCAATCATCAGCCCCTTGCGATAGTCTGAAGGGTGAATGATTTTCCTTATTCCACCCAGCGGTGTTGCCATGGATGCCCTACCTAGTCGATTCCTGTCTACTGCCCTACTCAGTTTTTGTGTTGCCTGGGGTTCTCTTTCAGCGAAGGAGCCCGGGGGAGACAGTGGTAATGTCTCGCTTCAGGAAACTCAATCTGCCGAGCAATGGGCAGCGGAAATAAGTGGAATTGAGGTGTTTCCAACCGAGATTTCACTCAAGGGAAAGCTCGATTATCGACAACTATTGATCACAGGAAAGTTGCCCAAAGGTATCACGGTTGATCTCACCCGAGTCGCGCAAATTGATGTGGGTGGTGGAGCCGTTCGTGTTAGCCCTATGGGTTTAGTGGAACCTGTCGCTAATGGAGATCAGGTCCTTACCGTTCGGTTTGGGAATCACTCACAACAAATCAAAATTCACGTTGAAGGCGCCGATCAGATCGGTGCGATTAGCTTTGGAGGTGATGTGCAACCGGTGATGAGTCGCTACGGTTGCAATCAAGGGACCTGTCATGGTGCTGCCGATGGCAAGAATGGTTTCAAGCTGTCCTTGCGAGGATACGATACCGTAGCGGATCACATGAGCCTGATCGATGACATCGCTGGTCGTCGGTTAAACAGAGCCTCTCCCAGCCGTAGTTTGATGTTGCTTAAGCCCACGGGTGAAGTACCCCACGCTGGTGGCGCATTGATGAAGACTACCGATCGAGGATATCAAGTTCTTCGGGAGTGGATTGCGACCGGAGCCACCTTAAATCTTGACTATCCTCGCGTTGAGAGCATCGAAGTCTTCCCGCAGGATCCCGTGCTACCTGAATCGGCTAAACGTCAACAAATGGTTGTGTTAGCCAAGTACTCCGATGGAAGCGTTCGCGATGTGACGGCTGAAGCTTTCGTAGAGAGTGGTAATATTGAAGTCCTAGCTGCAGAACCCAATGGAGTCATTCAGTTACTGCGTAGAGGAGAGTCTCCGGTATTGGTTCGATACGAGGGACGCTATGTGGCAACCACATTGACTGTTTTGGCTCAGCGAGGAGATACAAAGTGGGTGGATACTCCTCGGTATAATTACATCGATGAGCTCGTCGATGAGAAACTGAAGAGAATTCAAGTTGTTCCCAGCGGCTTGTGCACAGATGAAGAGTTTATTCGCCGTATCTCTCTCGATATGACTGGTACGGTACCAACATCTGCCGATGTGAAGGCCTTTTTGAGCGATGGTCGTCCGAGCAAAGAAAAACGTGAGGCGCTCATTGACCAGCTAATTGGCAGTGAAGATTTCATTGAGTCCTGGACCAATAAATGGTCGGACTTGTTACAAGTCAATCGAAAGTTCCTGGGTGAAGCAGGGGCTGCAGCATTTAGATCTTGGATTAGACAACAGGTCGCAGAGAATCGTCCCTACAATGAATTTGCGGAGGACATCTTGCTGGCTAGCGGCAGTAATTTAGAGACACCACCAGCTTCCTATTACAAGATTCTGCGCGATCCATTGGAGTTGATGGAAAATACGACTCATTTGTTTTTGGCGATTCGCTTCAATTGCAATCGCTGCCATGACCATCCATTCGAACGTTGGACTCAAGACCAGTATTATGACTTGGCTGCTTATTTTGCTGACGTCGCCATGAAAGAAGATCCACATTTTTCGGGGCAGTTTGTAGGTGGTACTGCAGTCATGGGTGCCTTGCCTCTAGTCGAAGTTATTTATGACAAAGAGGGTGGACAGGTAAAAAATGAGCGGACGGGCAAGCCTGTGGATCCCAAGTTCCCTTATGCATTCACCTCCGCCGCAGCAAACGGTTCGGAAGAGTCCGCGACCACTCGTCGTGAGAAGCTTGCTCAATGGATTACCTCAAAAGACAACCCATACTTTGCCAAAAGCTATGTGAATCGCGTGTGGAGTTACTTGTTGGGAGTGGGCATCATTGAACCAGTGGATGATATTCGAGCTGGTAACCCAGCAACCAACCCTGCTCTTCTCGAGGCTTTAACCAAGGATTTTGTAGAGCATGGTTTCGACACACGGCATTTGATAAAGACGATTTGCAAGTCGCGCACCTATCAACTGACGCTTCAGACTAATGAGACCAACGCCGAGGATCTGATTAATTATTCGCACGCAACAGCTCGACGTCTTCCAGCTGAAGTTTTGTATGATGCGATTTATAAGGCTACGGGAGCTACCACTCGAATTGCGAATTTGCCTCCCGGTATTCGCGCCGCGGAGCTACCTGATGCTGGAGTGAGCTTGCCTTTTCTTGATGATTTCGGACGACCTGTCCGCGAGAGTGCCTGCGAGTGCGAACGCTCAAGTGGTGTTGTTCTCGGGCCAATTATCAAATTAGTGAACGGCGATACGGTTGCTGCTGCCTTGTCGGAACCCACTTCGGAGCTCACGAAGTTCGTCCAAAGTGAAGCCGATGATAAGAAACTGATCGATGAAGTCTTCTTGCGTTTCCTCGGGCGCTTGCCATCACAGGCAGAGGCGACTTTGGCAGAGGAGTCATTGCGAGCGCCTGGCCAAGAGCTGGAAAAGCTTCAAGCCAGTCTCGATGAATTCGAACGCAGTAAACTTGTTGAACGAGTTAATACTTGGGCAGATAATTTGGTAGTTGAACCCAAGTGGGAAAATATCACTTGGACCGATGCCCAATCGACCGCGGGAGCGACGCTGAATTTGCAAGAGGGCGGTGTATTCCTAGTATCTGGTAACCGGACTCTTGATAAGTACATTCTACGGATGAAGACAAAACAACTCTCCGCCCTGAAACTCGAAGTGCTGCCAGATGGTTCGTTGCCTAGTCAGGGGCCGGGGCGAGCGTCGGATGGCAATTTCGTCTTGAGCGAGTTTTCGGTAAAGGTCGCTCCTGCTGACAAGGCGATGGAAGTGAACCCGATTCCATTGATGGATGCTCAAGCAGACTTCAGCCAAACCGACTGGAATGTCAAGGGAGCGATCGACGGCAACACAGGCACTGGTTGGGGTATTGCACCTCAGTTTGGCAAGGCTCACGAAGCGATCTTCTTGTTGTCTGAGCCGATTGCTGGAGATCAGGAATGGATCGTTACGATCGAGATGGATCAGCAGTTCGCGAGCAAAGAACACTCGATCGGTAAGTTCCGTCTAACCTACTCCCAGCAGTTAGGTAAGTTTGTGCAAGGCTTGGACCAGAATTTGGTTGCTGCCATCAAAACGGCCGCTGCTGAACGAACGCCCGAACAGTGGGCTCTTTTGAAAAATGCATATCTACCGTTGGATAACGAGTGGAAGAGCATGCGAGAGACCTTGGAGCAGGTTCGGTTTGAACACTCGAACCGAAGGTTAGTCGGCGTGCAAGATTTGGCATGGGCATTGATCAATAGCCCGGCGTTTTTGTTCAATCGTTAATCCATTCAAATGGTGCACAATTACGACGGCTGAAGTCGCGCGGAGTAGCCGCTAAGGATTTGAAGCGAAATCTGCTGCGAAGTGGTTTATCAAAACTACTTCGCAGTCTTTCTTTATCGACTCCCATTCTTTCTAGAGACTAAATCGTTAGGTTACAGCTAACCGGCGATACGCATTGATCGCGGAGAAGGTTGAAAAGGATCAAGTAATGAAGAGCAAATACTTACTGATTATCAAGCTCCTAGCTTTCACGATGTTGGCTACATCATTAGCTCTCGAGGGATCCGGTCAAGAGAGTCAAGCAACCAAGGAAACCCAGATCGATGAGATGCGATTTACACATCCCGCGGAAGTCAAAGTAAGTAAAGTCGCTGGTGAGCCGTTAGTGAAATGGCCAATCTGTGCCGATGTGGCGCTTGACGGTTCGCTTTACATTGCGGAATCGTCGGGTAGTAACGCGCCGGTACAAGAGCAGTTGAAAGCGCCGACCCATCGGGTCATACGTTTGATCGATGACAATCGTGATGGAGTTTACGATCGACGAGTCGTTTTCGCTGAGAAGTTGATGTTTCCTGAGGGAATACTATGTATCGATGGCGGAGTGTTAGTCGCTGCACCTCCACAGATTTGGAAGCTTGAGGATCGAGATGGGGACGGCGTTTCAGAAACTCGGGAAGTGTGGTTCGATGGAAAGACGTTGACCGGCTGCGCGAACGATTTGCACGGACCTTTTCGTGGTCCTGATGGTTGGATCTACTGGTGTAAAGGAGCATTTGCCGAGCAGACGCATGACACCTTAGATGGTAGAGTCTTGAAGACAACGGCTTCCCATATTTTCCGCCGTCGTTTGGAAGGGGGCAAATTGGAGTCGGTGATGACCGGTGGAATGGATAACCCCGTCGAGGTCGCCTTTGATCAAGTTGGCAATATCTTTTTCACTAGCACCTTTGTGCAACATCCAGCCGGTGGAAGGCGAGATGGTTTGATGCATGCAGTATATGGTGGTCTGTATGGAAAGGATCACGGAGTTCTTGCCAATCATCCTTACACCGGAGAGTTGATGCCGGTAATGACTCATTTAGGCCCCGCGGCCCCATCCGGCCTGATGCGTATCGACTCAGAAGTACTCAGTCCAGATTATCAAGACGCATTGGTAGCCACTCACTTTAATCTACAAAAGGTGACCCTTCATCGTTTGGAGGCTAACGGCGCCGGTTTGAAGACGGTTGACTCGGACTTGCTTCGTTCTGATCGGGTTGATTTCCATCCAACCGACGTGCTTCATGATCATGATGGAAGCGTATTGGTCGTCGATACTGGAGGGTGGTATCGACTCTGCTGTCCAACCTCACATTTAGACCAAAGCGCCGCATCGGGAGGTATCTACCGCCTGCGCGGAACGCGAGTTGATGTGTCAGCGTCGACGAAAGTTGACAGCAGTTCAATTCAAGCTCTATCTGAAAACAAGTTATTCGAGTTGCTCAATAGTCAACGCTTGGATGAACGGCTTTACGCGCGACATGAAATAGTGCGAAGAGATGAATCAATCATTCCAGCAGTTACGCAACTTTTAAATAGTGCTCAGGCCAATCCTTCGATTGCAAGCGAATTGATGTGGTGTCTCTGTCAGATGAAATCATCTAAGAAGGTGACAGAGACTCTTACTGCTCAACTTGCCGCGAAGAGTTCTGTCGTGCGGCAAATTGCGCTGCAGTCCTTAAGCACTCGGCGAGAAGGTGAGTTTAAGCTTGTAGGGGTAGACGCGGGGAAGATAATCGAGCCACAGGAATTACGTTTAAGCCTGCAGTGGCTAGGTAGGATGTTAGCGATAGGTAAAGGGCCAGAGCTTAATAATGTTGTCGCTCTGCTGTCTGGTTTACCGGATGTAAGCGCAGATCGAATACTCGAGCATTCATTGATTTACTGTGTCATCGAGTCTGGGAATGAAGAGCTTGCCTTGAACCTGCTTGATTCGAAGGCGAACTTTCCAGCCTACTGCAAGGCTTTGCATGCTTTATCACCGGAGAAGTTACCGTTTGAGCGAGTTTTCTCTTTATTGCAAAAGCAGGATGGAAAAGAGGTACTTGAAGGTTACTCGCGGGGGACTGCTTTGTGGTTGATCTCAAGGTCCAATGGCTGGGATGAGCAGATTGCTGAAAATCTTCCACAGGTGTTGCTGGAGGGTAAGCGATCTGGGGGTAGTGAGTTCGCGCAGTTGATTGCTCTCTGTTTGAGCAAGCCCGCCATTTCGGACAAGTTGGCGAAATTTCTAGGAGCGGAATCGGGAAGCAATGATCGAAGTGAGGTCTTGGGGGCGATTAAGAGCTTGCCACCCAGCGAACTGTCGGCAACTTGGCTAGAAACGCTTTTGGCTATTCGAAAGAATAGCGGTGAAGCTACTGCCAAGAACGATATTTTAGAAATCCTGCGACGTAGTAAACTCAACGCGGAGCAGCAGAAAAAGGTCACCGATGTGTTACTGGCTGATTTGGCCGGTCAAGAAAACAACTTTGATGAGCGATTAGGGATTCTGGCAACTCTGCCCAGTGCAACGACCGTAATTAATGATTCGGACTTTACTCAAGTGAAGTCACGACTCAAGAGTACTCATAGTGTTTCTGAACGAGCCTTAGCCATCGAGGCCTTGCGGCGGGCTGTTCTTTCTCGAGACCAAAAGGTAGAGTTGGCGAGATCCGTTCAGGATGTGGGCCCTATGGAAGTGTCTGGCCTGCTGGTAATTTTGGAAGCGAGTCATGAGCTAGAATTGAATCGCGTGTTGGTCGATGCATTAGTTCAATCTCCAGTGGCATCGGCCATACCCAACGATCGGTATCAACGCCATTTTAGTATGCATCCACCCGAGGTTCGAGACGCTGCTTTGGCGAGTCTGGCAAAGTTAGATAGTACTTTGGAAGAGAGACAGCAAAAACTTAATTCATTGCTGCAGCAGCTCAAACCGGGAAGCCCACTAAAAGGGTTGCAGGTTTTTCACAGCGCGAAGGCTGCCTGTGGTGCATGCCACGAGATTGGTTATCGCGGTGGAAACATTGGGCCCGATCTGAGCAAGGTCGGTTCAATCCGTACTCGGCGAGATTTGGTGGAAGCGATTCTTTTTCCTAGCGTCAGCTTTGTTCGAAGCTACGAACCGGTTGCCGTTCTGACGAAGGATGGCGAAGTGCTGAACGGTTTAGCCGTTGAAGAATCCGCAGAGGGGATAACGCTGATTCAAGGTGCAGAGCAACGATTGCGTTTGTCTCGAGATGAGATCGAAGAAATTCGACCGGGCAAGACGTCTGTCATGCCCGGTGGCTTGGATCAAGTACTGACAATCGAAGAATTCTCGGACTTGATTGCCCTGTTGGAATCAAGTCGTTGAGCTCACTGCACGGACGCATTATCGCTCTTCAGACGAGCTACCTGCGAATCGCGTGAGGTAGTAAAGCAAAGTTAGCACACTGTGCATGGTTGCGGCCACATACGTCAGTGCGGCGGCATTCAATACTTTGCTTACGTACGGGAGTTCGGGACCGCTGATGATTCCGAGATTGAGCAATTCAGTTTTGGCTCTAGAACTGGCATTGAATTCGACGGGCAGGTTGATGACTTGAAAAACAACCACGCCAGCGAATAACAAAATCCCAAGTAGCAAAACCAGTTTTCCGAGCGCGATGCCGCTGAAGAGCATCGATGCACCGATCATAATCGCCAACATTCCGAAATTGCTGCCGAAACTGGCCACGGGTACCGCCAGGTTCCGGATTTTTAGAGGGGCGTAATGCTTGGCATCCTGCAAAGCGTGGCCAGCCTCATGAGCCGCGATTCCCACCGCGGCCATCGAGTATCCCTGATAAACATCTGGGCTGAGTCTTAGAACTTTAGCTGACGGATCATAATGATCTGACATTTGTCCCGGTATTTGTTCAATTCCAACATTATACAAACCGGCATCATCTAGGATTTTGCGTGCGGCATGAAAACCGCTCATGCGAGCTCTAACCTGCGACATTTCCCGGTATGCGGATGTGACGCGATACTGTGCAAACATAGCCAGCAAGACGGCAGGCAACGTAAAAAGCATCAGCATGAAATCAAATACGAACATAGCGGCGAAAGACCTCTGAACGAATACGATGAAATGAAACGCTTAACCCTTGTCCGAGTTCTCATTTGGCGTGCCAAAATGACCGACTGGGAAGGGGAATTCAACTGTACAGCAAATATGCAAATCTCTTGCCAAACGCCAGGGAATTATAGCTGGTGAATTGACTTTGCCAGTGGCTCGGACCATCCTAAAACGCACATACAGATCAATACGCTCGAATTATGCCTTTAGTGGAATCGGAAACCACATGAAACGCGAGAAAACGAGTTTCAGCTCCAAATTAACGCTGTTTTGGGCCGTTGCGACGGCATGTGTGGGAGGATCCGCGTGTGCTCCTAGAGTATTAGAGGCACCTTCTGACACGACGGTCGTACCGGTCAGTGGCGATTCAAAAAATCGCGATAGCTTGGCCGATCGTTCGGAAAATTTCGTCTCTGTTGAACGATTAACCAAGACTTTGGAGCGTGAGTTGCTGGGGCGACAGTTGTCCTTAGAGCGACATGCTGCTTGGCAAGTCATGCATGGTTTTCTTCCGTATGGGGCCGATCTAGAGGTTGTTTCGGCTGGCAAGTCAGTCAATTTGCTTGAGCATTTGCTGGCTGGGGGAGCGATGCAAGGCTGGGATATCTATCCGGGTGACGTCGTGCCGCAAACAGGCAGAAAGGGAGTGATTGCGCGCTTGTCGGAGTCGGACTACTATGGCCAGGGTCACATAGATCAGTGGTTAGCGATCTTTGCTCAAACGAATGTTCCAAAGGAGGCTGAAATCAAAGTTGGCACCCAAACTTTTACCATTGAAGACTGGCTACGTCAGTCGCAGTGGGATGTTTCCCGAAACACCACCGCTGAGTATGCATGGACACTCATCGCACTGACGCATTACTTTCCTAATGAACCAACATGGATTGCTCGTGATGGGCAAAAATGGAGTTGGGAAGATCTCGTTGAGTTTGAGTTGAAAGAAGACTTGGTAACGGCTGCTTGCGGTGGAACCCATCGTTTAGAGGCTCTATCCATAGCGTTGCAAACACATTTACAGCATGGTGGGAAACTGGAAGGCATCTGGTTAGAGACACGCAACCGACTCGATTCCGAAATCGATAAAGTGCGGCGATGGCAGAATCGTGATGGTAGCTTGAGCAGCCATTTCTTTAATCGACCTGGTGCTACCAGTGATTTAGTACAGAGGTTGTCGTCTAGCGGACATCTCTTTGAGTTTGTCGCTATCGCAGCTCCCGACGAAATGTTGCGCGAGCCCTGGATGCAGCGGGCCGCGCAACGTGTCTGCGAGTTGCTCGATTTAACCACCGAGCATGAGCTAGAGTGCGGGAGTCTCTATCATGCGTTAAATGGACTTAAGGTCTATCGCGACCGCTTGGCTGCTCAGCGTCCCAGTAACGATCCGGCATAGATAGAGCGTGTCTGCGATCTTGGTACCGCGATTGGCTTGGCTTCTAAGTCAAAAGCGATTCCATCGAGAGTGTTAGGCACCGGTACCGTTCCGTAGTCCGTTTGTTCATACTTCTTAACGCCGCAGTACTGCCCCATGACTTCGATGATATCAGCGCCGTAGACAAACTTTCCATCGGCATTGGTGCTACCTAGAGAATCGAAACCGCCGATGGTAACCATACTCGCATAGCGATCGTGGAATTCATACGCTTCCACTCCCTTCGCTCGTAGTTTGGCGGCGAGGCGATGGGCGCGTTCAGCCTGAACTTGATGGTTCTTTTCGTTGGTTTTTAAGTCACCTCGCGGATCGTTTTCGCCCAAGCTGATGGCTTGCGATAAGGGAAAGGTCGCCACGCGGACCGTATATCTTTTGGTGCACTGAAGCAGTGAGAATTCGGCGTCGCTGTTCATGCTGGAGACGAAACTATCGACTTTGGGAGCTTGAAAGAACTCTTCAGGCAGCATGGGATTGCGCGTGATAAATGCCGTTCCCATAGGGCCTTTGTTCTTGCGTTTCTCATCATCAGTCCGTTTCCACATCCAGCGTCGATAGGCATCCACCATCTCGCCACTTTCGAGTTTTTTATCACCGTTCAGGTCGGATCCCTGTGGATTGAGACATTTAGGATGAAGGTATTTAATTTCTTTCAAGGTTTCTTGGATCGATGGATTTTCGAGCGAATCGAATTCCCCAACGAGTACAGCGAAACCCTTGGTTTGCTGTTCATTCATGGGCCTTACCTTGTAGGTTCTCCCGTCAGAGGTAATCCGTTCCGCTCCGAGTTCCTTGTTGTAATCGAACGTCTTCGGATGGATGAAGGTATTCACCTTCATGGTCTGCCTTAATTCGGTCGCTAGCTCACGAGCTCGCGCTTCTGCATCATCACCCGTGAATGTGTGGGCGTAGATAAGCCAAGGACCGTGAACATCTTTAAGAACAAGATCGCTGGCTGCCGACTGTTTGCGGAACATCGCGAAGATCGACGGTGGGTCAGCCAAAACTGTCGAGCTTGTCGAAAAGACAACTGTCAGTAGAGTGGCGTTAAGCAGTCGGGTTATGCCATGTTGGAACATGTTCCTACCTCATAGCTATGGATGTGCGGTCATCAATGCGCACAGCGTATTGATACCTATCTCTGAATTGGTGATTGGTAGCCGCCGAAGCGGTTCAAAGAGGGTCTGTAGCAAATATCAACAAGAGCTACCAGATGGAAATTAACGGTTAGATTTCCAGCGGCCAAGTTTTCCAAATTCGCGACGAGGTGTGGAAGTCTCACCTCAAAATGTTGCTCAAAGTCAACATGGAAGCGGACTAGAAAAATAGTGCATCTGCCTTAAGTTATTGCCAGGTATGGGGTTGTGTTCGCTGATTAAGGCGGTGGAGGTGGTGGCGCGCTTCTTGCTTAAGAGAGATAGGCCGCTGGAGAGGTTGAAGTCATTGCAACCCTCTGTGGGTTAGTAGGCATTGTCCAATTAGGACAGTCGCTCTGAATATTTCCTATCGGGTCGGCTTATGCATGCATTTTGGTTAATCGAATTGACAGCTGCCATTGTTCTTCAGGGCCCCACTTGGCAACGCAATCCGGTGGCAATCCCGAGTCGCATGTCTAAAGGTTATTGGACCTTTAGTCGCCAGAGGATCAATCAGTGGCATGAGCAACTGCATCGCATTCGTGAGCATCTTGATCGACCTGGCGCGATAAGGCGAGCTTCTTTGTGGGCGGAAGCGCAACCGGTGATTGAAGAAGTGCTCTTAAGCGAGATGCTGACCAGGTACCTTGCGTGCTACGCTGCGTTTTTAGAAAAGCGGAATGTCGATTGTGACAGTGCGCCGATCGCACGAAATATTTACGCATCCCACAGCGAAGTACGCAACCGATGTCTCCATCTCATGTTGTATGCTCCCGGTTTGCCGGTAGAGTTATCTGTGCACCTGAATCGATTGCGATTCCTCATGGAACGCTGGATCGACCAAATTCTTGGTTGCTTGCCAGAAGAAACAGATAGCGAACAATTCTGTTTTTCCTATGAAAACTTGGCCGACGCTCGCCGGTATCAAAGAGGCCAGCAGCATGAGATGTGCAATCGTCTATGGTGGAGCCTGCTGCTGGCAGGCTTGAGAGGGAATATCAGCGGACAAATAGATCGTCGCCCCAACAGCCCTCGTCTTAATGCATTGATAGCCCAGCAAGTACTGGGGATGTTGACGCCAGAGCATTTCGACCACCTTGGAATATTGAAATCGATTCGTCAACAATCATTAGAGACTGTTGTGGAAGAGACCGATGGTAAGGGGACTGCAGAAGCCTTTGGTCTGCAAACGCCGCTCAATGTTTTGCTCGCGAAAAAACGCGAATTGCATTGGGTTAATCGATTCCAGTAACGTTAAGCCTTCATTCCGATAGGTAAGGAAACGGGAGATGGCTTATGGAGTTGTAATAGTCAATCTTCCAAGTGACGCCATCCCATCGCAAAGAAGTTACGGACGTGTTGAGGATTGGGCCGAGAGTAACAATATCAACTTTGGTACCTAGCATGGATTCCAGCAGCAAGCGTTTAAAGTCTGCATGAATAACGGCGACGACCAAATGTTCTCTGGCGGCACATAAGTGCTGGGCCATCCATCCGGTCACTTTTTGAGCTCTCAATCTTCCGACCTCTTCTGTTTCGAATGGGCGTCGGTTCCACCAACCTTCAGCTGCTATCTGAGGATCCAGTCGATATTGAGGGAAGCGAGAACGTAATTCTTCTGCTCCCATGCCAGGTTCACCTTTCTTGCCAACGGCTTCGTAGCCACTAAAGCAACCGCCAACTTCATGTAAATCAAGAAATATTTCTGGTTGGATATTCAGACGCTTTCGAATCGCTTCAGTTGTCTGTAGCGAACGCAGAAAAGGACTGCACCAGAGAGAGGTTAATGGCAGTGTTTCTACCCAATCGGCTAGAAGTTCCGCTTGCCGATAACCTTGCTCCGTAAGATCCGGGTCAGGGACTCGTAACTCCGTTGGCTGAGCATTGTTGGTGGATTGAGCGTGTCGAACCAACAGCATTCGCATCTTTATCTTCCTTGAGTCTATTCCGTGTAAGCTTTGGTATTTCAGCCGTTGTCTTTACGTTGGTCTGGCAAATATCTCGCGATGACTTGATCTTTTAGTGCATCTAACAGCAGCCATTGAACAGCGAGCATTAAGACCGGGACAACGAACATTATAAGTTGACTCACGGCGGCGCTTTCGAGCCAAACGCGAATGCCTCGATCCGTCTGGGGCAACTGTGAAACAAAGCCGTAGTACAGTGAGATACAAAAAATTGCGTTTAAGAATAGCAACGCGCCACTCATGAGCATCGTGACGAGCATCCACAGGCAGCCCGAGCGAAATAGAAGTCTTTTCAGCAATGTGGGGTCGGAATTGGAAGAATCCATGACCAATGAAATCCGACTGTTATTAAAGGGTTGGGCAAGTCGTCGGTGCAAACTCCACGTGAGGATGATTTGGACCGGCAGAGTTTGACTTTAGCTCGTTTCCGTATGATACCCGATTCGCCCCGGTTTTTCCTAGTGTGTTGGCTTTCCTGTCAAAGCAAAAGAGCCACAGGCTGATCGCTTTCAACCTGTGGCTCACGACTTAACAAAATTTTTGGCAAGTATTGATTTAGCTACCTTGCAGACCAGCGGACCCGGGGGGAGTGTCCCACAAGCTACCGTCACGACTCGTCGTTGTAGGTCTGTTGGCCGCGACTTCTGTACCGGGGACAACTCGAGGACCTTGGAGGGTTGCCTCAACTAGTTGTTTCAATTCGTCGCCATCAATCGACTCAACCTCGATCAACCGGTTCGTGATTGCTTCCAGAGCTTCTCTTCTTTCGACAAGTATTTGCCGTGTCTGAGATACCACCTCATCGATAATTCGTTTCACTTCCAGGTCGATTTCGCGAGAAGTCTGCTCGCTATGTTCGCGTGAGCTACTCTCGATTCCAGCACCAGCTAGAAAGGGTGAGCGATTGCTTTCTTTGTAATTGACTCTTCCCAAGCGGCTCATGCCGTACTCTTTGACGATGCTGCGAGCGATTGCAGTGCAGCGTTCTAGATCGTTTTGAGCTCCCGTGCTGATGTCCTGATAGATAATTTCTTCTGTTAGGGTTCCAGCTAAGAGTACCTGCATCTGGGCATCGAGCTCTGACTTCGTCATCAAATATCGATCACCTTCGGGACGCTGCATGGTGTAACCGAGAGCAGCTAGACCGCGCGGAATAATAGAAACTTTGTGCACAGGATCCGTATTGGGAAGACTGTAGGCGAGCAAGGCATGGCCAGCTTCATGATAAGCAACACGGCGTTTTTCATCTTCGCTCATGATGCGTCGTTTCTTTTCTAAGCCAGCGGTGACTCGCTCGACACCTTCATTGAATTCCTGTTGTCCGACTAGGTTCTTACCTTTTCTTGCAGCTAACAGCGCCGCTTCATTCACCAAGTTGGCAAGATCTGCGCCGACAAATCCTGGGGTGATACTAGCGATCTCTTTAAGTTGGACATCGGGACCAAGCTTGACGTTTTTAACGTGAACTTTGAGGATCTCTTCTCGGCCGCCTTTGTCTGGTCGGTCGACTAAAACGTGTCGATCAAATCTACCTGGTCGCAACAAGGCCTGATCGAGAGTTTCAGGTCTATTGGTGGCCGCCATCACGATGATACCTGTATTGGCATCAAAACCATCCATCTCAACCAGCAAAGCGTTAAGCGTTTGCTCACGTTCATCATGTCCGCCCATGATGTTACCACCACGGCTTTTACCGAGAGCATCCAACTCGTCGATGAAAATGATGCAAGGAGATTTGCTGGCTGCTTGCTGGAACATATCGCGAACGCGGGCTGCACCCACGCCGACGAACATTTCAACAAAGTCACTGCCAGAGAGCGAAAAGAAGGGGACTCCTGCTTCGCCTGCGATCGCTTTAGCCAGCAAGGTTTTACCAGTTCCTGGAGGGCCGACGAGCAGTACACCTTTGGGAATTCGTCCTCCCAGCTTTTGATACTTGTCAGGGAACTTCAAGAAGTCAACAACCTCGCGAACTTCCTCAACAGCTTCATCTATGCCGGCAACGTCCTTAAACGTCGTTGCGTTATCATCTTGGGCATACAACCGACCGCGACTGCGGCCAAATTGCATCGGAGATCCAACGCCGCTGATGCGTTTGAGCATGATGTAGGTGAAAAAGATAATTAGCCCAGTCATCATCAGCATGGTTAAACCATACTGTGTCATGAAAGATGGCCCTTCTTGGTAACTCCAATTGACGTTGGCATCGGTCAACAGTTTTCGCAATTCGTTGTCGATCGACTCGTTGTCACCTTTGATGGTGCGAAATTCCATCTCTTTGGAGGCCTTACTCTCCTCACTGGTGCCACCGACGAGTTGATATTCCAGCTTGCCCGTTACTAACCCTGGCGAGACGCGTATATTGTTGACCTTGCTGAGCTTAATTTGGCTATCGGGCTTGGTTTTGGATGGAACCGATATCGTCCCATCAAAGTTTTCTGCCAGTCGTGTAGAACCTGGCTCGTTGTATTTCGTCTTTTCTAACAGTCGGACCAAATCAGAGTAGTCCAGTC
>JAUMAI010000083.1:15775-18840 GCA_032116775.1 Pirellula sp.
GTCGGTATCCAGAATTGCTGACCACAAAAGCGCCAACCAACAGGACCACTAAGCCGCCAAGCAGGACGTACCACAAAACTTGGCCACTGGAAACGTTACGATCTGAATTTGATTTTCGATTCGAGTTTTGGGAATCACTCATCGAGTAACCTAACTTGCCTTCTGTAAAGTCATCAGGACGAAAACAATCAATTCGGACAGGGGGACAGCGAGTTCAGGAATAACTAGGCGAGGTAACGTCAGGTTGTCTCGCTGATGGAAACACCGTCTCAATGCCCAATTAGAACCGCTTTCGGGTGATCTTTAGTAACCACTCTTGGTATCATATGCCACTAAACAGATGTGGGAACACACCCGAATGAAAGCAGCGGGCATAAAATCGGTGATGAAATCACTATTTTGGGAATAAGCCGTAATTATGTGACGAACTGAACCACTTACTGTAGTTGGCTTGACAAAACGATCCCTCTACAATGCAGAGCCAGCCATTTAGGCCGCCACGTTCGATATCAGTATCCCTTTCTAGACAAGTGTTTCATGGAAGTGACTTCAAGGCAAAACATAGCCGTTCTTGGAGCCACAGGTAGTATTGGGAAAGCGACCTGCGAAGTTTTAAGACACTTGGGGGAGCCCTATCGAGCTTTCGGTCTGACCGCACATCGCGATTTTCAGGGATTGTGCGAGCTCGCCAAGCAGTTGGAACCAGAGAAATTGGTTCTTTCTGGGGGTGGAGAAGACATCCGTTGGGAAAGCCTGAGAGGCTCAAAGCAAGTTGAATCGGGAGGTAGTTCATTCGGGCGGCGCTCTAGTGAAGGGGTGTCTGGCTCGCGCGGAGCGGATTTTGGAAATCCCCCCATTCGGTTTGGGGCTGAGGCTTTGGTGGAATTGGCATCTTCCCCGGAGGTTGATACGGTCGTCGCGGCAATCGTGGGGAGCGCCGGACTGGCGAGTACGTTAGCGGCAGTTGAGCATGGCAAAAGGGTCGCTTTGGCCAATAAAGAGGCAATGGTCGTCGCCGGTCCACTGATGTTGCAAGCAGCCGAAAAGAGTGGAGCGCAAATCTTACCGGTCGACAGCGAGCATAGTGCCATTTTTCAGGCGATGCAGGCTGGCGGTGTCGATGAAGTGGAACGCATTATTTTGACCGCTAGCGGCGGTCCTTTTTTACGCAAACCACTGAATGAATTATCGGCAGTGACCGTAGAAGAGGCATGTCGACACCCAACATGGCAAATGGGGAGAAAGATTACTATCGACTCGGCAACGATGATGAACAAGGCCTTGGAAGTTATCGAAGCTAGATGGCTTTTCCGAATGCCGGTTGAGAAAATCAAAGTGGTGGTTCATCCTCAGTCCATTATTCATTCCATGGTCGAGTTCAAGGATGGAAGTGTACTGGCGCAAATGAGCCCGCCCGATATGAAGCTTCCAATCCAATATGCGCTCACCTTTCCCAAACGCATGCCCTCGCCAACCCAAAGAATGGATTGGACGAAGGGAATGTGTTTAGAACTTGAGCCAGTGGATTTGGATCGTTTTCCTGCTTTGCGACTCGGTTTTGAAGTTGCGCAGGCGGGTGGTTCTGCGGGCGCGGTAGTCAATGCGGCCAACGAAGCAGCCGTAGATCAATTTTTGTGTGGTAATATTCGGTTCGTTGATATAGCCACGGTTTGTAAAGATATTCTCAATCATCATACGTTTGAAGCGACTCCCACGATTGAACGATTGGCTGAAATTGATCGTTGGGCACGTCAGGAGGTTTTGAAGTGGAATTCATGATTAATGGTGACTTAATGACTTGGGTGCCCACCTTAATGGACACCAATATTGTCAACGTCATCGGCGGGCGGTTGTGGAATATCTGTCAGGTTGCTCTGGGCCTTGGCTTTGTGATCTTTGTTCACGAACTTGGGCACTTCTTGGCAGCCAAGTTCTTCGGCGTGAAGTGCGAAAAATTTTACATTGGTTTTGATGTTCCTATCAGTATTGGTCCTATCAAGTTGCCACGCACCTTAGGCAAATTTCAATGGGGCGAAACCGAATACGGAATCGGCATCGTACCGCTGGGTGGTTACGTGAAGATGCTCGGTCAAGATGATGATCCTCGAAACGCGCAAGCCGAGAACGAGAGAATTAAATTGAGCGGCTCGGAAGAGAATACTCAGAGCTCTACTCCAGTTCTTGATCCTCGTTCGTATCCTGCCAAGCCAGTGTATGCAAGGATGATTATCATTAGCGCTGGTGTGATTATGAATCTCATCTTTGCAGTAGTGTTGGCTGGCGCTGCATTTATGTACGGTGTATCTTATCCACCGGCTGTGATCGGTTCGGTGGTCGGTGGAGCGCCTGCTTGGGAAAATGGTCTCGCTCAAGGAGACCACGTTGTTCAAGTAGGACGGATGACAGCCCAGGATCAAAACCTTAACTTTCGCGAGATGGTTGGTTTGATTGCTACCTCAGGTTTAAACGATCCAGAGGCACTTATTCCTGTCACGGTTGAGCGGGATGGTAAGTTAGTTGAATTTGCCATTCAAGGAACGACGAAGCACTCCAGTGGAAGCGGAATTGTACAACTTGGCCTTGGCCCTGCAAACGTTGCCAAGATTGCCAATGGTGGCGCTTTTGCTCCGTTCTCTTTTTTGAGCAAAGCAAATATCGATTTAGCAGCTGGTGATAAGCTTGTCGCTGTAAACGGTGAGTCGTTACCGGTCGATCCTTTGACCAATGAGATTCCCGGTTTCTTCTTAACCCGCAAGTTCCAGCAGCACTTCGCAGAAACCGTCGAGCTAACGGTAGAAAGAAAAGTTGATCAGCAAACCAAAACCCACACGGTGAGCTTGCCTCCTACTCCGATGAAGACGTTGGGATTAAGTTTCAAGCCGACCGCCATTACCGCTACGTGACGTGGGAGAAATGCTGGGTCCCCACGCACCAGCTGGAAGATACCCCCGGCTGGGAAGCCGCGCTGGAGCGGTACCGAGCCCACCGAGCGGGCGGACGCCCCACGCTGCGCCCCGTGCCGCTCTCCCACGACACCCACCTGCCGGCTGCGCGGCGGCAGGGCC